>CALBSL010000185.1 GCA_937968025.1 uncultured bacterium | reverse complement strand
AAGAGCGAGTGATTGCCCTTGCCGTATGCGTTTCTATAGGAGCTCTCCGTCAGCCTAAAAAATCGCTCTACGAGGCCTATAATCTAAAGGTAATTCGCCCCTTTGTCAAATCGTAGGGGCTCAGTTCTACCTGGACTTCATCACCTGGCGTGAGACGAATGCGATTCATGCGCATTTTCCCCGACAAATGACATAAAATTTCCTGTCCGTTTTCGATACGGACTTTAAAGGCGGTAGCAGGAAGGTTTTCAATGACTTTCCCCTTTAAAACGATGAAATCTTTGTTTTGAGAGCTACCGGCCATAGGATGAAACAATGGGTAACATGGACGAAGAAGATGAATAAGCAAGGCTAGTTTTACGCAAAAACAGGCGTTCGTCAATAAAAAAGAGCCTTAGACAGGCTCAGATCCCGCTTCTTGTTTCGTGGCCTACCCCCCTGCCCAGCCGGCAGACCCTCACCCGGACCCCGTTCAGCTGCCGTGGTACGGGTAAGCCGAGGTTCATACTCCGTTGCATGAAGAGGGCGACTTCATACCCTTGACCCGACACAGAGGCGAGCACCCCCGCTCCAAGTACCCCGTAGTGCTCCGCAAAGAGCCGAAGGAGCTTGGAGGCTGCCCCTTGCGCCGCGTGAAGCGCGTCTCGAGACGACCGAGGGAGCAGGAATGCTGGCCGCCTAGCCACCCGATCCCCTCTTTTTATCAGCCGCTTCCTGCACATCCCGCAATACCTGCCGGATTTTCGCTCTCAGATCCGGTGAGGAATCGCCCTCGGGCGGCCCCTCGGACATCAGAATGTGAGTCACGGGAATGGAACGTAGATCGAGACGCTCTTGGCGGTATTGCTCCGCGCGAGCATGGATCATGACGAGCTCCGCCAATCGAGCGTTCGAGAACTCTGGACGATCCGACACGTCCAGCGTCACCCAGGGCGGACACGTGAAGGCAGCATCTTCGGATTCCAGCTCGAGCTCGGCAAGGATAAGTCCCGGCAGCTCGTGGAAGACATCCACCTCCCACCGTCGCCCATCATGCCAGATCTCGAATCGGGTCTTCTTGAGCGCGCTGGTCGCGTAGCGCTTCAGCAGATCACGTGCGTAATCGAGAGGGATCTGGAACTCAAACTCGTCTCGCGAGATGCCCTGCTTCTTCCCTTTCAGCGTGAGATAGCCGACACCGTCACGAATCCGAACCCGAATCGACAGATCGGGTCCGCTCGGCAGGTACCCCTGCTCGATCTCCGAACCCATCTGCCCGATGAGCACCGCCCGAACCTTGTCATTCGTCAGAAACTTCCGCTCGATTTCCTTCGGCATGATGACCTCCCTTGGCGGAATGCACGCTACCACAGAACCACTCCCTGTCCAAGGTTGCGCAGATGAATGGGGTGTGTTTTACTCCCGCGGGACCGATCCCAACGGAGGCAACGATGGCAGATCCCAAGACCACCGATCTCTACTACTACGACGAGCGGCGGAAGGTCACACTCCACCTCGACACGACGCAGTGCGTCGTGAATCAGTCCAAGATCAAACCACATGTGGACGAGCAGCGCCTAGCGGTCATCTGTGCCGAGCCGTACAAGCTCGTCTACGGGCTCTACCTCATTCCCCGTTCCATTCTCGCCACGGATGAGCTCGCCCGCCTCGAAGAACTCAAGCTGGTCGAGCCCATCTTTATGGCGGCAGGCGGCCACATCGTCATCACGCCCGAGATCCTCTGTAGCAAGCGGATCTCAGACGCAATCTTCTCACGGGCAAACGGTCTTGGCATCTCGCCCTGCAAGCGAGCCGGTCATAGGAAGCTAGCCGTCGAATCTGAGCATGTGCTGGATGTTCTCGCGATCGCCAACAGGCTCACGGAACTCTTTCCAGCGGCGTCATTCAGCCCGTGCTTCTTTCGCCTGATGAAGAATCCCTGCCCCTGATCCACCCCTCACGACCACATGGTCGTGTTTTTTAAAACGAGTTGAGACCACATTTTTATCCAAAAAAAGATCCCGACAAGAAACGGGATCAGGGTTCAGTTGCGACTGTTTCGTCATTCTTCTGGTCAGCATTGACCTTCGGACGATGGCCCGGGAAAGGTGGTGGCGGTGGACGGTCGAGAAGCTCGATGCCGACGGCCGACTGACCGTACGGCCAGACCCGCACCCGATGAACTCCAACTTCGATGATGAATGAACGCTTCATGTGCGCTCCTTCACGAAAGAGGGACGACCGATGATTGCGTCAACACTCTGTAAGAACACGTTTCGTTCACGATCGCTAGCGAAACCCCCCGCCTACATAAAATGTCTCTCCGTTATGCCACAAAATAGCTTGGCCATTCAATTCACGTTCGAGGAGCCAGTTCCAGGCGACGTCCTCATCGACATCATGGAATACCACCTGTTCAGCGTCAATGACAAGCCACTTCTCCGCATACTCACCCTTGGCCTGCAGGGCGTCGAGGTTCGCCTGTAACCATTCCCAATTCTTCCGTCGCCGCTCCACAAGCTGAGGGTCGCTAGCGGCACCTGACTGATCGCTTTTCATCTTTTCATTGAGCATAGCAACCTCCCTTGGCCTAAAAACACTAACAGGTACTTACTAAAGACTCAAGACAAGCATCGCTCTTCTGATGAACCCCGTTATCTTCACTTGACGCTATCAACTCAAGTTCGCCATGATGGCACCGGAGGTCGCATGAACCAGGAAGAAACTGAGACGCTCCTCGCCGAGTTCAAACGTATTGCCGATAAAATCTCGGACCCCGCGTATCAAGCCGAGGTCGAGCGGCACATCTACCCCAAGCTCGCAGGGGCACGCAGAGCCCATCTTAACTTTCACGCTAGTTCACTCACCGCAAGACATCCCAGAACCCTGCGTCAGGCCGGCTCAATCACGGAGGCCACGTGAGCACACCCACTTCTCCGCTTTCAGATGAAGATGTCGCTGAACTGCTTCGCAGACTTCATTCTGCCGAAGCGCTTCACGCGGCAGAACGTCCCGTTCAATGCCAGCTCAACAAAACAATGCTGAAGCACAATCAAATCCTCCGCGATTCTCGAATGCGGATTCGCGACCGCTCGCGCCAAAGTCCCTGATTGGATCATCCCAATCAACACACCACTCAATCAGCAAGCCTCTCGCTCCCTTCCGGAGTATTTTTTATTCTAAGAAAACAAGCCGACCACCCTGAAGCGCCACAAATGAGGCACCAAAAAATCCCTGGTGTCAGGGATTTTTTGGTGGAGCCAATTCCGGGAGTCGAACCCGGGACCTCTGCTTTACGAAAGCATTGCTCTACCAGCTGAGCTAAATTGGCGAGATCCGTGCAAGACACCGCCGCTCGGCG
>CALBSL010000184.1 GCA_937968025.1 uncultured bacterium | reverse complement strand
ATCTACACAGGCGAAGACACTCTTTCCCTACACGACGCTCTTCCGATCTCGCTGCAACCGATCCCACACATGCCGACTGCGACAGACCGCCGTTGCCACACACCCAGTTTTTGATTGACAGGCAACGAGGTCCATAGGGCCTTCAACCGCCTCAACAAAGGCGAGAAACGAGACTTCGGAAAGTGCCCTCGCCAACCGATAGCCGCCCGAGGGCCCTGTTTTTGCTTCAACGAGACCGGCCTTTTTCAAACGGCCCGCCACCTCTTCGAGGTAACCGATCGATAGACCAAGCTCGGTGGCGACCTCCGTGATGCGTACCAGCTCCTCCGAACGCGCCAAACGCTCCACCAAAATGAGGGCGGAGTGCAAACGCTCGGACACGGTAAACCAGGCTGCCATATATTTGCCAGTTTACAGATAGAAAATAAAATAGCAAGGGGGACAGAAAAAACAGGGGGTGACCCTGTTTTGTTCTATTCCTCATCCCAAGCTCGGATACTTCGTCCGTCACCACGTGGCTTACTTGGCTTTTCGACATGCGAGCGATGCGGCTGACCACGACGAGTATAGGCGGCATCAACCATTCTATATTTATGATTGATTCCGCTGTCTTCAGCTGAGTCTTGCAAGCGAGCAAGAGACGCTCGTGACGCCAACAATTGCTCATACGCCTGATCTCGAGCTCTCTGCTCGCGCCTCGACCAAGTAGGAGGCTCATCGGTATGAGGTTGTTGAAAAACAGCACTCCGCGCCTCAAGATCACGAAGTTGCTGCTTGAGTTCATCCAGTGCTCGAAATTGACCCAGTCGCAAACGTCCAGTATGACCGCGAACATCCCCATTGGTTGGCGAATCTGTTGCTGCGAGTCGCTGGTATGCGCCTTGGCTCAGCCCCCCATGTTCACGATACGGAAGAGAACGCGCCTGCTCCGCCTCAAATGAAGCCTCCCACGGAGATACTTCTGGCTCGATCGCATCGTCAACATCACTCCCTAGATACACCTCTTCGTTCTGCTCTCGACGAGCGCCAGTCGATTGACTCCAACGATTAAGCTGCGCCTCCCAGTCCACTGCCTCAGCTCGTCGGAGCGCAGCGTCGCGATCTTGCGCTGCCGCAATCTGACGCAATCGCTCATCCAAGGATATCTGCACCGCTTCTTCACTCTCAAGATACGCTCGACGTCGATCACGATCGCGAAGAGATGCTGACGGGCTCGTAGAGGCAAACTGATGCGGGTGCGGCATGGCTAATCCGCCTTCTTCTGCTTTCGGCTTATGTTGGAATGAGCGTTCCATATGTCCAGAGTATACCACGAACGACGGACACCTACGAAGAACCCCCGGGAGGGAATACCGGGGGTTCAACGTGTACGAGTGTCTGTGTGAGTTATTTTGCTTGGAGTTCTTTGATGCGCTTGTTCCAGCCCTCGCGAAGTCCTTCGCGACGATCCTGGCGGAATTCTTTGCGACCGCGCTTGAGCTCATGCGCGAATTCGGAGCGATCTTCTCGCACATCCTTCCGTGTTTCGTGCAAGGCCTTCATCTGATCACGGAACGCGGCTCGATCCGCTTCAGGAAGCTTGAGGAGTTCTGTCATGAACTTCTGCATCGCGGCATGGTGAGCCTCTCGTGTTGCCTTAAGCGTGGTACGCGCTTGCTCCACTTTGGTTTTTGCTGCGGCAATCGCTGTCGCATTGCCACCCTTTTGCGCTTCGAGCAGCGCTTTCTGCTCTGTTTGCAACGCCGTCACATCGGTTTGAAGCTTGGTGAAAGCGGACTTCACCGCATCAAGCGCCTGTTGAACGGTCGTTTTCTGTGCAGGAACCTGATCAGCGGCAACAACTGCGACCGTTGGCAGGTTCATGCCATTGCCTGGTCCGCGCATGTGCGCCGATGCTTGACCGGCTACACCGGCAAAAGCGACGGGCAATCCAATAAGTGAGAGGAAGAGTTTGTTCATAGGTTTGAGATAAGAGGAGAGGCTCGCGAACCTCTTATCTACTACTACGCTCCTCGCGAGATCTTTCTTTCACTTCCTCGTTCTGCTCCTGTTCTCGCTCGTTTTTGCGCTGTTCTCGGCGGTCTTCTCGCTTTTCACGAAGTCGCTCAAGACGGGGCGGAAGCGGACGCAGGGGCACGGGTGGCTGCACTTGCGGCCCAAGAACCGGAGTTCGAGCACGCAGCGGACGCGCTTCTAACAAGTTCCAAGTGGTTGTTGCCACCGCGCTCTCACACACGACTTTCAAAGGAAGGCCGATTTGCGCAGGTTGCGGCACAAGCCAACGCGAACTTGAAGTGAGAAGAATCGCTCGAGCATCCCCCACCTGATCGCGAAGGACAAAGCCCTCAGAAGAGGTCGCTGACACGACACCGATAAATCGACCTTGTTGCGGCGCTTGCCACATAAGCGCCGGATCAGGAGCGAGCGCACGATACGCCGCCACTCTCGCCTGGAGAAAATCGTGCGAGTAGGCTTCAAAGCCCGAAGCGTACACGACCCCGCCCAACATGCCACTCGCGAGCAACATTCCACCAACGATCACCCAAGTCTGATACCGGTACCCGCGTCGAGTGGCGCGGACATCGTAGACAGTGAGGAGTGCAAACAGGGCAAATATCAACAACCACAGCAGCGGGATCGCTCGCAACACGCCAAATGCCCCGGATTGTCTGATCACCCACCCCCACTCATGCTCTCGGAGAAAAAAGAGCACCGTAGCAAAAGCGATTCCCCCGAACGTCGTCGTAATGATCGCCATCATCCACCAGAGCGAGCGTACAAGGAAAAACTGCCAACGTGGTCGCGGCTCGAGATGCTGCTCTTCAATTTTCGCAAGGATATCTTGCGAGAAATCAGTGGAGTTCATACTTGATAGTGAGTGAGACGTTCACGCAACTGTTTTTTCGCACGATTGATGAGTGTCGCAACTGTTCCTGGAGGCTTCTGTAAAATATCCGCGATCTCCTCATACGATTTTTCTTCAAAATACTTGAGCACGATCACTTCACGGTAATCCTCACGAAGCTCAGCGAGAGCTACATCAAGGCGATCGCGGTGCAGTGTCTGCTCTATCCCGTCAAGAAAATCTCGGTCATCTGCGAGGGATTCAAGAGCAAAAAGCTCTTCGTCACTCGTCGCGGGCTGTGGGCGTATGCGCTGCTTACGAAACCAACTAATAGTTTCATTGTGACAAATGCGATACATCCACGAAGAAAAGGCGAGGTCCGCATCGTACGAACGAAGGTTGAGGTAGGCTTTAAGAAACGTTTCTTGTAGCACATCTCTTGCGTCTTGCTCCGAACGACACCCCAACCGACGCGCATACCGAAGCAACCGCGGCGTATACCGCTCCACCAAAGCTCCATAGGCATGCGGACGCGCAAGCGCCTCCGCTACCAGGGCTTGATCAGAGGGTTCCTGGTCAGTCATAGCCCTACTATGCGCCATCCGAACATGATACGTCCAACGGGGTGTTTTTCTTTCAAAACCACCTACTCTTGCCAAATACCAGGCCTCCTTCTACAGTCTCCTCGGCCCTTTCCAAGGAGAATCCCCGTGATCAGATACCCTGATTTTGAGCGCGCGAGCGCTCTCATGCGCAACATGAGCCATCGTCTAGAAGAAGCCGCGCGAACCGCCGGTCTCATTAAAGACGCATGCAAGCCCCATGCGGGAGAATCACTCGACATCCTCTCCATGCACGCCCGCGGCTGGCTCCTCATCGTGTACGTCGATCGGAGCGGCGTCGTATCGCACCTGGTGCCGGCGGTCGAAGCGTGGATCGAACACGAGTTTCCCCTCGTACACACTCCGAAGCAGCGGCAGGACCTCACCATCAACATTCGTGCAGAGCAGAGTGGCGTCCACTTCAGCACTCGACACGAGCTGAGTGATCTGGAAATGGATGCCTTTGATCCATCACGGAAGTCTTGGCACACGTTCCAGATGGGAGAAGGGATCGAGTTCGACGTCGGTGAGCACCCCATCATCTTCTCGTACCATGCTTCAACAGCCGAGGCGATCAACAAGTCCGGCATCAACATGACGCGCAATGATGAAGCGCGAACGCCGTTCGACGTACAAGACATCCTGAAGCGACTGTCGGCGCACTGCATCATGAACCGCGTCACATCGACACGGATCCACCCCTGACTCCGCCCCACGGCGGATTTTTTTACTGACATCGTTGACATAAACGTCGCTTGCCACTACCCTGCTCCGAGCTCATTCAACCGTAGAATCACGAGAGGCTCCCTTGCTTCTCGCACACCCATAGAGGCAATCACCATGTCGGATTCCGAGCGCTCGGCGTACGAGACTCTTATTTCTCAGCTCCAAACCTCCATCACCGCTTGCGAAGCGGAACTGGGACGGCTCACTCGGCTGCATGCTGCACTCCTGAGCAAAAACGATGGCTCCGAGGCGATGTCCTTGCTCGCGGAGCACGCGCGCGGGTGGCTTCAACTGATCTACGAAGCACCCACGTCGTCCCCATGTCTCGTCGTGCGTCAGATCCCCGTCATTGACGGGTGGACCGACCATGCATTCGAACTGCGCGTCGGACGCCGTGAAAAGAGTGTTTTGCGCCTTAATGCACGAACGGAACAGGATCGCCTCCATCTGAACACAGATGTCCTGGTAACGCTTCAAGACGCCGAAGGCGAATACGTTGAGCTCTTCGACGAAATGAGAACCTCGCTCAGTATGAACACCGTCCTTGAACTGGATGGTTCCAAGATGAAGGCGCTCATCTCCTTTCATCCGACAAAGGAATCGGGCTTGCACATCCTAGAAGTCGACGCACACAACACCGACAGCCCCATCCTGCTCGCCAATCGGGCCATGGCAGACATTCGTATCCGATACCTCTGCGCCAGAATCCGCTTCGTTCGCTGATGAAATGACGACAGATCCGAACCCCCTTAACCCGATCCTCATCGGGTCTTTTTTTCATCCCTCGTAGCTCTAGCGACACTCATACCGGTACACCCGATGCTGCATATCCTCCGTTATCCAGCGTGTTGTCATCGGCGATAATCGCTCATCTATCCAACGACTTGGATCCCAACCCGATGGCATGATCACGAGCACCTGAGGCACGCGTGCAAACTGGCATGCTTCCTGGAGTAGCTCATGGGGATCGCGTTCGGACCAGAGCTGTAGATAAAAACTATAGAGCTCCCCACCTGTGGGGATGGCGTAGGGGTATCGCTCGCCGGCACTCGTCTGCAGTGACCGCTCAAAACCAACTCGTTTTAATGACGCCGCCGACACCATTTGAGGCGCAAGTGCCGCATACGGCTTGCGTTCCGCCATGAGTTCCGCCGCCTCGAATGCTTGGAGTTGCGCCTCACCCAGCCCTGGCGCAACCATGCTCATTTCGGGAGCGTATGCCGGATACGATGCGAGCCAGTTTGCCGTAAAGAGCAGGGGTACAACCAGGATTATACTGACCTTTCCCCAGAGTTTTTCCATGATCCGCAACGCCGCATAGCTCAACCCAGGAAACAGCAACCATGGAAGGAGATTGCGCAGCCGCAACGCAAACTCATACTGCTCACTCGGCAAAATGTTCGTAAATGATGCCGAAGACGCAACCAATATCGCCGCGAATGCCGTCCCAATCATCACCGCGATCGCTTCCCAACCTCGTACGCGAGCCTCTTTTGGTGCAAGCAGACCCCAACCAATTGCTGCTACGAATAATGCAAGCCACATCCATATCATCTGACCATTCCAGACAAGCCACATCCACGTCGGCAACGGTTCGTAGAAAAACGGGAGCCCCAACAACACACGGACACCTATCCTAAGTGATTCAGCGGTCGGCATGATCCACGCTCCGCCCCCTTGTGAAACATAGATCCAAAACAGGACACTGATCCCCACCAAGGTCCCGAGCGCAACAAGTGGAATTCGGTAACGAGTGCGAACGATTGGTCGTAGAGCACCCGCAACAAGCATCATCGCGAGCGGAACCGCGGTCAGCGGATGTATCAGCACAGAAACGCTCGCTAGTAGCACCATGGCAAATCGATATCGACCCTCTTCCCACAGCGGAAGCAAGGCAATTATCCAAAGCAGAAGCACGAGAGCAAGATGGTATGGAACGGAAAATGTCGCAAACGCATACGGAAGGAGCAGCACCAACCATCCCGTCGAACGCGGAAGCCTCCAAAGAGCCGTCCCACACACCGTCCACCAGACAAGAAACATCGTCATAAAGAGCGGGACGAGAACGATATCGATCATGTCCACCGGAACAGCAGTGACGTAGTGCATCCCTGCAAGCAGCGTGTAGTACCCAACGTACAACGGCGACGACAACAGCATCTGTCCATGTTCCGCAAGTGAACGCGCCGCCGCCTGATGGATAAACGGATCAAAACCATACCCAAAGCGATAGACCACCATCGAAATACCAAATGCCGCGATCCCTTGAAGCATTGTCAAAATCCCCGCCATCCAGCGCGACATTCGAGGCAGGTACACCCAGGTCAGCAGACCCGTAAGAGCAAACAGCGGGATACACCAAGGGGTCACTACTTGCCAAGGAGAGATGAGTGCTTCACTTGATCGAGAAAGGGCGTAGGTAGCAACAATCGCCCCATAGAGAAGAATATATGCTCCGCCCTGCCACCAAAGACTCGTGAAGCTTTCCTGCTCAGTCGACGCTGATGAATGTCGATTCTGGGACCAAGTCGCCCATCCGGCCACAGAAGCGATACTTACTAAAGCGAGCAGCATCGTAAACATAGACCATTGCCGATATACCCCAAACGAACCAACAATGAGCGCTGCGGATACCCAGGTGGCTACTGATGCTGCAAGTCGAGAAAGAAACACAATGAGAAAGGCGACCGATCGGTCGCCTGTATTCTACTTCTTTTTTTCGAGCTTCACACCACCCGGCCACACATATCCTGCTGGAAGATCTTCCGTCTTTGGTGGTTGTTTTGGCTGCATGGATGGCACATACCCAGGAACATAGCCAGCGGGAACGTAGCCTTGCACATAGCCAGGCGTTGGCTTTACCGGCGGAACATAGCCGGGAACGTACCCAGGTGTTGGAGCCGGCGCAGGAGCCTGGCAAATACTCACACAACGATCAAGCGCATCCGTGCACACAGTGTTTCCACGTCCAGCTGATATGCACTGAGAGTGGGCAATCAAGCATTTGTTGATGCAGTAATCAGCGCTATCCACTTGATACCCTGGTGGTATCTTTTTTGGGCCAGACGAGTAAGTATCCGGCATCGACTTCTTCATCATCGAGCTGTTTAAACTCACGGCCGCGAATGCTGCCGAAGCACCGATCGCAATACCAAGCGCTACCTTCGTAGCGGTTCCTGTTGAAGTTCGTGTTTGTGTGGGCATAAAGGTTCGTTTACCTATGAGAAGTATAGCATACTCGATTGATGGACGATATCCGATCGTGGTACATTGGAGACTGTATGAAAATTTCCCTCTCCATTCTGTTGGGATTGGCGATCCTTCTTTCTTCGTTCAGCACGGCGAGCGCGCAAGAAATTCCGCGTCAGAGCTTGATTCGCGGGTCCGGACCAGCGGTGTATTGGTACTCTTCGAATGGTACACGTCATGTTTTTCCAAACGAAAAGACCTTTTTAACATGGTTCCCCTACCACCAATATGATCGGGTTTTCATGGTACCAGACCAAACGCTCGCTTCGATTCGCTTAGGACAAACGCTTGTCTACCGCCCGGGTTCACGCCTCGTAAAAATCACCACAGATCCGAGAGTCTATGCCGTAGACGAACGCGGCGTTCTCCGCTGGATCGAAACAGAAGCGGTGGCAGCCACTCTCTATGGGCAGAACTGGCAAATGTACGTTGACGATATCCCGGATGCATTTTTCATCAATTACACCACAGGACAAAGCATTCGACGAGCTTCAGACTTCCGACCAGTGAATATACTTACCCCAGACAGCAACTTATAAAAACGGCTTAGGCCGTTTTTGGTCCCCATTACAACCCCGCGCCACTCTGCTACCCTCCCTTTCATGAGTTGGCTTTTTGAACGACGTACCATTCCTTCCGAGCACAACGGCCTTATCAAATGCGAACGCCGCTTTGGCGTGTGGGAGGTATATACCGGCGGCAACGGACAAACGTGTGCGCTATTAAACGATCTTTGGCACAACACCCTGAACAAGCGCCTCCCGAAATCATTCAAAGCAAAGCGTATTTTGATGCTTGGTCTCGCAACGGGTGGAACCATCCCCATCTATCGCAAGCGTTTTCCCGATGCTCACATTATCGCTCTCGAGCGTGATCCGGAGATGATTCGCCTCATGGATGAATTCATGCGCTTTTCTGCGAAAGATCGACCTGAGGTCGTACTTGGCGACGTGAGAGACACGCTTCCTAAGCAGACCGGCACTTTTGACTTGGTTGTCGTGGATATTTACGAAGGTATGAAAGTCAGTCCCGCTGCAGAGCACGCAATCCTGTGGCAACACATCGCTCGACTCCTCAATCGAGACGGCTCGATTTTATTCAATGTATTCGAACAACCAAACCTCTTTGCCCACATCCCACTTCCCCTGGTTGTGGATAAAACGTGGAAATACCGAACGAACTGGATGGGAATTCTCCGAAAAGCTTCTGCCGGCGTCCTAGGCGCGCCGCTTCCGGAAGGATACCGACGCCATAACGCCACACCTGAGTTTTTGCAACGTGAGTTCACACACCGCCCTGGATTCACGCTGATCCGCTCTGGCGAGGCGTACGGCGTTCGGAATACTGCGGGGTGGTTTGATATCGAACAATATTATGGAGATGTCGAGCCAAGACTGCAGGCAGATACACGTTCACGACTCGTTCTTTGGCACCCCACATCACGAAGGGACGGATCTGCCGGCTGGCTTCGCCTCCCATTCTCTATCCATCGCCGCTTAACAGGCTTTCATGATCTTCATGAAGCGGATGACTACTGGCTGACATGGTCGTCACAGGCACAACGTCATCGAAAAGCCTGGCACAAGTCACAGGAACTGCGTGCGACAACACCAAATCTTGATCGTTTTCTCGCCTCCTATCATCAAAGCGGACAGATCCCGAGCTTGGTACGCCTATTCGAAGAACATTTACGACACCAGGTCGTTGTTCATGCCGAACACATGCATATTTTCGGGATAGAAACCCTTGATGGCCAGTTAGTCAGCGCTATAGCAACCATCGATATCCCCGAATCACAGCTTTCTTTCCATGTAACCTCTTTCATTCTTCCTTCTGCAAGAACGACTCCGGCTGGCGTTGCTATTCTAGATCTTTGGTTCCAGGCAGCAAAAGCGAAGGGGTTACGGTTTCTTGATTTTGATGGGTTCTGGACCAAGGGAGAGCCAGAAAACTGGAAGGGATTCTCTCTTTTTAAAGCACAATTCGGAATGACCTATATTCGCTATCCACGGCCACTCATGCGCTGGATGAAGAAGCGCTAAAAAAACGCCTTGGTGGCGTTTTTTATTCTACGTTCGACGCTGCTCATGGAGCAACAGATCGAGAGCATGCTCGAACGATCCCGCTTCGGTAATGGTTCCGTCATTCACAAAGAAGATTTCGTCCGCTGATTGAATCGTGTTCAACCGGTGGGCGATGACCACCTTCGTTGTTGACGATGGAAGCGCATCGAGGGCGGTCTGCAAGAGCTGTTCGGTGACGGTATCGATGTTCGCGGTCGCCTCATCGAGGATGAGTAATTCTGGTTCGCGGAGAACGGCACGCATAAACGCCACCAACTGACGCTGACCAAGACTGAGGCCACCCGTCTGGGCCATCGCGGGTGTAGCAAGGCCCTGATCAAAACGCGTGAGCAACGATTCAAGACCGTGAGCGCGGACTGCTTCAAGCACCGCTGCTTCATCAGCGTTCGCGAGCGTTGGATGACCGTATACCACATTTTGCGCCACGGTTCCGGAGAAGAGGTACGGCTCCTGGAGAATAAAACCAATGCGGCTTGTTCGTTCTACGGCGGTATAAGAACGGAGATCTCGACCAGAAAAGAAGACATTCCCCGTTGAAGGATCAAGCAAACGAGCCATGAGCGAGGCAGTAGTCGTCTTCCCTCCTCCGGTTGGACCTACTAACGCATAGGTCTTTCCGCGATGAAGCTGAAAGGAGGCGTTTTTGAGTGCCTGCTTCCCACCGGCATATGTCAACGAAACATCCGTAAACTCCATTAATGCATCGTTGCTGGAGGGTGCACTTAGCTCAACACGAGGCATCCCCGCTGGTCGAGCAAGAATCTCAGACAATCGATCCCAACCAGCGAGCGCCACCTGCAAGTTCGACCAGATCATCGCCATTTGGCGGAACGGTGAGTAGAATCGTTCAACGTAAAGCAAAAATCCAACGAGCGTCCCAATGGTCAGCGACCCACTTCCGATGAAGGCGATTCCCACCGAAATGGTGATAAGTTGAGCAACCTGCGCCGATAGATCGTATGACGGAACAAGTACACCGTTGGCGATACCCGCACGAGTCGCCGCCTGATACGACGTCTGAGTAGCGGCATCGAAGCGAGTTTTCAAGATGTCACGACGATTAAACGCAGCGACCACCTGAAAGTTTGTCAGATATTCTTGAATTTCTGCACTTAATGAGCCGGTCGCTTGAAGACTTGCCGCTTGCTTCCGTTTCAACCAGCCGCCAATTGATTGCGTCCCAATAATAAGGACTACGGCCGGCAACAGGGCGAGCACCCCGAGACGCACGTCAAGCGCAAGAATAGCGATCGCTGCACCGACGATAAAGAATATGCTGCCAACAAAGCGCATCAAGAATTCCGAGAAGAACTGGTTCAACTTGTCAGTATCGTTGTTGATCCTGGAAATAAGATCGCCCGCTTTCGATTCGGAAAAAAACGAAACGGAGAGCTCCTGCAATTTGCCGAAGACTTCGTTACGAAGGC
>CALBSL010000183.1 GCA_937968025.1 uncultured bacterium | reverse complement strand
GTAGCGAAGAAACAGGCTGAGGAGTTTCACCCGTGTTCGTGAGCCGAACAGTTGCTCGAGCATAGCTTCTCCCAGGGTGCCCGAAGGAGGCCGCCTTGGCAAGCTAGACGAGCCCATTCACGAAGGGTATCCTACGGGTAATGGAACCCATGCAATTTCGTCTCGCCGAGATCCGGGTCAACGAACATCGCTCCACGGAACGACTTGTTGAATATCTTCATTTTGATCACGATCGACGCCAAGGAAAACCTTTTCACTTATTTGCGATCGCCGAGATCCACTCCTCGCAATACCTCTACGAACGCCTGCTTGATGCGCTTCATTCGGCCTTAAGCCAAGCAAAAACCCTCGTCAGTGGCATGGATGGCGATCCGATGGTCCGTTTTGAGAAGGTGGTTCAGCGCCTCAATGAAGCGCTGGTGCGCTCCGTGCAGACCGAGGCCGGAACCATGCAATGGGATCGCGTCAATCTGTTTGTGTTTCAGCTTGCCGAGGGGCATCTGTGTTTTTCAGGCGTTGGCTCCCTCAGCAACCTCTTTCTCCAGCGGCAAGAGGACGGCCGTGTTCGCCCGTTTGACCTGCTCGGATCGCTCGAACAACCTGAAATCGTCGACCAAAACAAGCCGCTCAGCGCGATTATCTGCGGGAACATGAACGTTGGTGACGTGCTGTTTTTAGGAACGCAAAATATTCAAGCGCAACGCGAGACCCTCGCCATTTCACGCGTCCTGCAAGACCTTCCGCCCGTTGCCGCCGCCACCGAGCTCCAGCAACGACTCACCCAACTCGGGACCGATGAACGGTATCTCGGACTTGTGGTAGCGGGAGTGGCCATGACGCAAGCAAAACCTGTGGCTGTAGCTACACCCGCCATGCCATCTGTCGCGGACGACGAAACGGAAGACATCGAAGACGAACCGCCTCTCGCCGTTCAATCCGTGCAAGAATTCTACGAAACAGAGCAAGAAATCGACCAAGTTCTGAATAATGAGCGCTCTGGCCCAGGTATTTTTCAGCAATTGCGCGCAAAAGCCGAACATCTCACCAAAGCCTCAGCAAAGCGAATCCCCGCGCTTGCCTCCTCCATCTCTTTTGCCGGCCTTCGATCGGTCCAACCTGGATACTCGACGCCTAAAGCCTCGTATCGCAGCGCTGGCATCGGCGCGCTCGTCGTCCTCTTCTTGATCGGAGGCGGCGGCTTCTGGATCCACTCCGTCCGAACAAAACAAGCCGAGCAAAAACTCTGGACCGCCATCTACGAACAGGCAGTCGATGGGAAAAATAAAGCTGAAGCCGCCCTCGTGTACGGCGACGAAGATCGCGCTCGTGGTCAGTACACGTACGCCCTAAATCAACTCAAACAACTCGACCAAGAGACGCCAGATCGCGCGCAGGCACGTTCGAGTCTTGAACAGGAGCTCACAGAGATTCGCAACCGCTTACGACGTGAATCCGTCGTTGCGAAACCAACGGTCATCAAAGATTTTGGCGAAGCTCTTGAATCACGCGGAGTCGTGGTCTCAAATGGAAAAGCCTACGTCCTTCATCCGGCGGCAAACTCCATTTCCGTCGTCCAACTCTCTGATAGCTCGGTCACGACCATTGCTGGACCGGAAGATACGCGCCTTGTCGCCATCGGTGCCGGTCGAACAACGCCGATGTTCGTGGGAGAGAACAAAGGCTACTTCACCATTCAGGGCGACAAACTCACAGGCCTTGCCGCAACTGTCAGCAAAGCCACGTCGATCAGCGCCCTCACCACGTACGGGCAACGAGTCTACACGGTTGATCCTTCCCAAAGCATGGTCTGGCGCTGGAACGCTTCGGCCACGGCACTCAATGGCGAGACCGCCTACGTCAAAACACCAAATCCAGATCTCGAACGAGCGACGACCATCGCGATTGATTCGAGCGTCTACGTTGGCACCTCGGCCGGAAAAGTCATCAAGCTCCTCTCAGGCAAGACAGAGAATTGGAACCTCGCCACCGTCGACCCCGAGCTTCGCTCCGTCACCTCGCTCTGGACCGATGCCGAAACGCCGCTGCTCGTCATTGCTGACGCAGAGAATAAACGGTTGCTCGTCTTCAAGAAGGATGGGTCGCTCCTCCAGCAAATCAGCTCCCCTGAATTCAAAGGACCGACGCATGCCTGGGTTGATCCAGCGTCCAACACCGTATTCACTCTTGATGGTTCACGCTTACTCTCCGTTCCTCTTCCTCGTGAGTGACGCGTCTGATACACTGATGCACGAGTACTCTTCTCGCACCTTCTTCCTATGCCTTCCCCACGCCCATCGCGCGCCAAATCCGCCGTCGCTCCTGCCGCCTCACGCCCTGTCGTAGACCATCAAGCACGCGCCCCATTTGGGTTCATCTTCTTCTTCATTCTGCTGGTAGGGACGTTCGCTTTTTCGACATTCTACGTCGTTTCACAAGCGGCACGTGACCAAGCCATCCGCGAAGAAGCCGTCGAAAACGCGCTCATTCTCGAACAGCGTGTGAATGCGCTTCAGACCCAGGTAAACACCCTGTCTGAACGCCTCTCCCTCCAGCAAGCCGCGCTCGATCGCTTGGCGCCAAGCACGTCAACACTCCCAACCACTCGCCCAGCGCAGCGGTAATACAAAAAGACGCGTCATGCGTCTTTTGTGTTGCCATCTCCCAATAACCAAAAAACATCCCGACGAGCGGGATGTTTTTTGGGGAGGGTTACTTGAGGGTAACCTTGCCGCCTGCTTCTTCGAGCTTCTTCTTCATTTCTTCGGCTTCGGCCTTGGCAGCGCCTTCCTTCACCATCTTTGGAGCGCCGTCGACGAGGTCCTTTGCTTCCTTGAGACCAAGACCCGTGATTTCACGGACAACCTTGATCACGCCGATCTTGTTGCCACCTGCTTCCGTGAGTTCCACGTCGAAGGAGGACTTTTCTTCTGCAGCTGCGGCAGGACCAGCAGCCATCATGACAGGAGCGGCAGCGGAGACGCCGAACTTCTCTTCGAGAATTTTGACGAGCTCAGCGAGTTCAATGACGGACAACTTTTCAATGGATTCGACGAGGGCCTGGAACTTTGCAGGCACTTCGACGTTCTTCATGTCGGACATAATGTGAGAGTAAATGGATGTGAGTGAACATTAGGCAGTCGCCTTTTTGCTGTAGCCGTCCAAAACACGGACGAAGCCGGACATTGGACCGTTGAGCACCGAGAGAAGCTGACCGAGGAGCTGTGACTTGCTTGGGAGCTTGGAGAGCGTGACAACGTAGGCCTGGTCAACGACCTTGCCTTCGAATACACCACCCACGAGCTTCACCGAAGCGTCCTTCCCCGCATCGCCGATGATTTTGGCCGGGGCCATCTCATCTTCCATCGCGAACGCCACTCCGAGCATGCCTGGCATCGACTTCACGTTGATGTCGAGTCCGGCTTCCTTAGCCGCGAGGCTAAGAAGGGTCTTTTTTGCCACGATGTAGCGCACCTGGGAGGCCGTGAGGTCCTTGCGGAGCTGGGCAACCTTTGGCACGTTCATTCCCTGGTAGTCCGCGAATACGACAGACTTGCCAGCGGCAAACGCCTCTTTGAGCTCGGCGAGGGTTTCTTGCTTTTGTACGCGAGATTTCGCCATAGAGAGGAACACATGAATCAATTCGTCTTGTGAACGAAAAACCACAGGAACAGTCCTGTGGCCTTCCGTAAAAACGTGTAGTTTTGGCGGAAAAAGCGGCCTCGGTAAGGTGAGCAGAGCTCATTTGACCCACCGTCGAAACGATGAAGCCTTACTGTCTCAGGACCTGTGATTTGCGCCTACCTTAGCGGAAATGTTGGGGGGTGTCAAGAAGCCTACTTCCCCTCCTCACTCCCCAAAAACGCGTTCGTCACGAGTGACACGAGCCAGAAGACGATCGCGCCCCAGAACGCTGGCCAGAACCCCGCCACCTCAAACCCTGGGACAAATCTTGCAGCGAACCAGAACATCAACCCGTTCACCACGAGGGCGAAGAATCCGAGCGTGAGGATCGAAAATGGGAGCGTGAGAATGTGGAGGATTGGGCGGAGCACCGAGTTGACGACCGCGATCGAAAGCCCGGCGAACAACGCCGGCACATACCCCGTCACCACAATGCCAGGCACCACGCGAGCAACCACGATCACCGCAAGGGCATTCAAGAGGATTCGAAGAAGTAAACGCATAGAGAAAAGATTAGTCTTCATCAGATGATACCACGGACGGGCGCCGTTCGCTCGTGACACGGATTTGTTGAATGGTCTGCTCCGCTTCTTGCAAGCGTTCTTGCAGCACCTTCACCAGCTCCTGCGCCCGGGCGAATTTCTCCATTCCCACATCGAGGTCTGGCTCGCCTCGTTCAAACCAGGCAGACAATTCCTCGAGCTCGCGATACGACGCAGCGAAATCAAGTTTCTTTTTGACCATACAATAACGATAATTGTTCAGTAGATGTACCGAGCGTCGCATGGACGGAGCCATCCTGCAAGCGCACTTGAATCGTCTCTTTTCCTTTGAGTTTTGCCACCGTCGTGAGAGGTGCGCCCGTGGCTGGATCCAGGATAAGCGCATACCCACGACGGAGCACACGCTCCGGATTCACCGCCTCAAGCAGCATCGAGCACCGTACAAGCCCCTCTTTCACCCCACGAATCCAGAGCTCCGCTTGCCGAGACAGCCGCTCAGTCCGTTCTTGGAGCAAGGATCGGCTCCGTTCGTTCCAGCGCTCGATGGCGAGCTGGAGTCGTGTTTGTTGGTACCGCATCGTGTCTAATCGCCGTTCGAGAGCGATCACCATCCCCTCATGCATACTCGCAAGTTCGTACATCACGTCACGACGATCCGGAACAAGGCGTCGAGCACAATCCGTAGGAGTCGATCCTCGAACATCCGCCACCTCTTCCGCGAGAGACAGGTCTCGCTCATGCCCGATACCAACGAGCGTCGGAACGGGACACCCATGCAAAGCACGAACCACTCGCTCATCGTTAAAGGCCATCAACTCCTCAAACGACCCGCCCCCGCGTGTCAGCACCACTGCATCATAGTGATCACCCTGTTCGCGAATCATCTCCAGCGCTCGAACGATACTTGCCGGCGCTTTCTCCCCCTGAACAATCACATGGTACGCGTCGATCTCGAGTCCACCCCAGCGTTCACTCACGATACGCAAAAAATCTCCATACGCCGCGCTCTCAGTGGATGCAACGAGCGCTATTTTTTGAGAAAAGCGTGGT
This sequence comes from uncultured bacterium, assembly GCA_937968025.1. GTDB lineage: Bacteria > Patescibacteriota > Patescibacteriia > 2-12-FULL-60-25 > 2-12-FULL-60-25 > JAGOUA01. The sequence continues at coordinate 2,873 of CALBSL010000183.1, read as the reverse complement.
AATGCGCGTTTTCGACCGGAATCAAACAAGCCCTCCGCCTCCAAACGAGCGCGCAACGCCGCCAGAGCCTTTTTCAGTGCGCCCTCCCCTACGAGTTCGACACGATCCACAGAGAGCGAGAACTTCCCATATTTTGGATACACGCGCGGCATTCCATACAGCCGAACGCGCATCCCGTCTTCTAGCCGCATGGGCATTTTGGCGAGCACGCAAAAACACGAAACTAACGACTCATCATCTTTTACATCAAAATTCACCCACTGCCCTTGCGATACACGATAGCCACTCACCTCGCCTTCAATGGCTACCTCCGTACTATCCCAAATCGCCTTGAACGTCTCATTCAGGTAGGCAACGAATTGGGTGACGGACAGGATCATAGCTCGAACTCTACCACACCAGATCGGATCGCCTCGCGCAAGCTTACATCAGAAATCTCGGAAAGCTGCTCAAGCCGCTGCTTTTTTGCTTCACCCTCTTCAAGGGCGGGCTGGCTTTTTTCAATACTCATCGGAAAGAGCTCCGCGCGCACTCGATCATCGTTGAACGAGAGCCCAACGGCGAGACCTTGTTTTGTTCTCAGAGAAAAATCCTGATCGAAGACGAAGTTCCCAAGCGACCAAAAAATTGGTTTACCATAATAGGTATCGATTCCCTGTACCCAGTGTGGATGTCCACCGATCACCACGTCTACCCCCTCCCGAATCAAGAACTGCGCTGTTTCCACCTCATTTTGATGAGGCGAATCTCGATACTCAGGCCCCCAGTGAAGGTAGGCGATAACATAGTCCGCATCTGCACGAACGTGTTGTATCGCATCTGAGGCAGCCATGCTATCCAGTGGATTGTCGGTTGTATTCCACCCAAGAAACGCGAACTTCTTCCCCTGAACGGTTGTTGTAGCAAACGAGATATGTCCATCCTGAACCTGATGACCAAAGACCACAAAACCCGCTTTGCGCAACCGACGTACGGAATCTTGATAGCCAGCGTCCCCCTGATCTAGCGCGTGATTGTTCGCTTGTGAGAACGCATCGATCCCTGTTTGCTGCAAGGCGGGAATAACTTCTGGATCGAACTGAAAATCAATTTCTTTTTCTGGTGGACGCCGCCTATCCGTGACAGGGCCTTCAAGGTTGGCAACAGCGTAATCAAAGGAATCGATCCACCCGGTTGGCAATCCTAAAAATGGGTAGGAACGAGAACCCGCCCGCAGAGAACGAATCTTTACCGAACGATCGAGCATGATGTCCCCAAGAAATAGGATGGACGCTTCCGATGCCGCTTCATCCCCTGAAACCGGTGTGTCGATCGTTGAAACCTCTGTACTACTCGCCGAAGACGCTCCAAGAGAAAGATCGACAGACGCTATCGGAGCGCCCCTTTCATGCGAGCGATTCCAACGGGTAATCGCCCCAAAACAGAGTGCAAACAACCCAACAAATGCGGCAATGACAACAATTCCTCCAACGATCTTCGAGTGACGCATGGCTATGGTTGCAAACTTTCTTCCGGCGTTTTTCCTTCGACAGAAATCACGACCGAACGAACAGAAGAGAACTGCTTCAACGTCGACTCAATCTGTGCACGGATAGCAGCAACATTACACGATCCGCCGCCATACGATTCCAATTCCCGGGACAAAACGACGTTCGCTACGCCATTCGTCACTTTCAAAGAAACGATCCTTGTACCAGCAGGAATCACGCTCGTTGCGCCTGGGTAGCGCTGCTCCACCTCATCCGCGGACAAGCTAAGCAAGGCTCGAAGCGTCGCCTCAACAGGCAAGGTCGTCGCAGGAATCTGAATGGTTTCGCGTCGAACGGCGTCACATGACGGGGCCGCTGCGGAACCAAGGTCTTCCGAGACAACATAGATCGCACGAGTCACGAGTGTGGTCGCAGCAAAGCGTACAGGCACACGAACGAGAGACGTCCGTTGACCCGTTTTTGGCGACGGTGCAAACAGCACGATCGTGCCCGTTGCCGTGGTTGGAAGCTGATTCCAGAAGACACGCGCGCTAAACGAACCGGCTTCACCTACGTCAACGGCTTCCGTCGTAACAGAGCCGCTGGCGAGCATCGTACCCACCGCATCAAGCAGCTCATACGAGACAACCTGTTCAAACACGATGGCGCTCCCTTGAATGGCCACGGGATTGGTGATGGTCGCATTTACGGAAGGCGCCGTCACACACACGGCATGACGCGCATCACACAGCGCTCCTGAAGGACGCGAACGAAGAATCCCGGTGTCTTCGTTGGTATCCGTTTTTCCATCGACCGGCTCTTCGTTCGGCGTGACAGGCGTCGTTGATGATGGCGTCGATACGGAAGGACGAACCATATCTCCTGTTAAACGTTCCTTCATGGGCGTGACGGCACGCATCAACGCCAAAATGCCTAACGCAAGCAGCGCCAGAACCACCACAAACACAACCGCATGGCTCACCGGTCGATGCTGGGACGCAGATGATGAAGAAGAGGATGGCATAGAAGTCATCCTCTATTGTCTACCGCTTTCCGTGATTCGTAAAGCCCGATGAACTCCTCACTGTTTTGCCGGCGCCGGCTCCACGACCAGCATCACTGAGGCTCCGTTTGGGACATCGCCTCCATTCCAATCACGCGCCGAATCAAGCAGGTTCTGTTGCGAGTAGAGAAAGTTTTCGCCAAATTGTGTTCCAGGATCATTCGTAATCCAACGGCCATCTTCAAGATAGCCCTTGATCACGAGCATGTGATAGCGCGGACCACCATTGCGAAAACGAGGGTTCTCCAAACGTTTGCCATCGGCGGGGAGGATCACCGGAAACCCCTTCGCCAGTTCACGCTTAATATCATCTGCCGTTTTGAGCGGCCGTACTGTTGCCT
>CALBSL010000182.1 GCA_937968025.1 uncultured bacterium | reverse complement strand
ACTCACGAACATTTTTTTGATGCAGCTGACTATTCAAACCATGCTGTATCTCATGCGTTAATACCACCTCATTAACTTCTACCCCCTTGTGAAAGACTGTTGGTATAGACGCACCATTAAACTTCGCGTGACGATAATAACATCCCCCCTCACCTTCATATTTCCAACCCGTCAATGCTTGTTTCAATGCGTTATAATCATCTGTCGATTCTAGAGCAAAAACAAAGAATGGTCCTTTCGTATAAAACCGCACTCCTGCTTCTGGTTTTTTTGCCAAACACTGTTCATAGATTGCGATTCCTATACGATCCGCAGATGCTTCGGGCCGCAATCCGAGCGGTTCTATCACCGATCGAAACTTTGATCTTGCCAATATTACCCCGTTTACCCAAGCATACCACGCGTCCTTAAATGATTGTCGAGCCTCTGGCACCACCTCAGCCAAGAGCGGCTTGAGGGAATCATTATACATTTTCACGTAGGCATCTTCCACCGTTTCCCCCTCTTCTATAAATTGATTCTTCGGAACATCGAGTTGTTCAATCACCCGAAAGAAGCGGACGATTGCCTGCGCCTGTTTTTCGCGCTGCTCAAAAAAATGGTCTATGCGACGCTCTCTCGCCTGATGAAGTTCATCCTGGAATACTAGATCCTCACGCGCCGGAAGAGGCGGGGGTGATTCCTGCTCCGCTCTCTCGTTCGGAAATTGTGCAAATAACAAGGCTTTATCTTGCTCCATATAGCGTTGATTATTCAGAGCGAACCAAACGATAGCCCGCTAAAATCCCAGCCGTCTCTCCACGCAACACCGAATCGCCTAACGATACCCGCTCAAACGCACATTCCTGCAGAAAAAACGTGCGCTCTTCATCCGACCACCCTCCCTCTGGACCAACAAAAACCGCTTGAATCGACCCAGAACGAAGTGCGCCTGGAAGCGAGGGGAGCCCCTTCCCCGTGTCCGCAACGACCGCCTTTGCTCCCGCACGTGTCAGAACCCGTACCGCGCCCAATAGATCCGTCGGCGGGTGAATCATCATGACCCGTGCCTGCTCTGATTGCTCCATCGCTTCTTTCGCAATCGTTTCCAAACGATCAAGTCGAACCTCTTTCTTAATGGTTCGTGCCGTGACGAGCGGAAGAAGATCCGTCACGCCAAGCTCGGCAAGTTTTTCGGTGAGCCATTCAAAGTGATCCTTTTTTAAAATGGCTGCACACACGTACGTTCGCTTTCCTGTCGCGTGTAAGGGTGTTTTCGTTTCTTCCGCCTGACGAGTCTGCACGCGAACTTCGACGTTTTGTTCTGAATACCCGACCACGTCTGCCTCCACTCGCCCACCCGCCCCATCCACGAGCGTGATCTCTTCACCGATACGCAACTTTAACACGCGCACCATTTGGTGTACGAGCGCCGGGACGCGGATAGACCACGTCGTTCCTGAAGGAAACGGCGCCAGCGTAAAGACGTGGCGCTTCATACACTAGCCTCGAGCGTCGAGGTATTTTTTCACGACTTTCCATTGCTTACGCAATTCTCGACGCAGGACCGGCAACTCCTCCTTAGCGATCGCCTTTCCTTTCGCATAGGTACCAAGGACCTGATCAATAAGATCATCGTAGGCTTCCTCGGAAAGATCTTCGATAAGCTCCGCACGCGCGATGAGCTGTTTTTGTAAAAGCTTTGCCTTATCCCCAACATCTTTTCGCAACTTCTCTCCCTTATCGGAGCGTAAAAATAACCCCGCCGCCAACCCAAGGACAACGCCCGCCGCCAACCCAGCACCCGCCGACTTTACCCGTGAAGTCCGTTTGCGAAGCATAGGAAAGAGTGGTCAAGAGTGATATACTCGAAGCATAGCATGCCCGCCCGCTCTTCGATACCCTCCCGCCGCCCACGAACCAGCGCTCTGGACGTCTTTTCTGCTGGTGATACCGTGCTCGACACGTTTCTCGATATTCAGGACCAAGCCGTTCATTGTCGCCTTGATCGGCCGCAGTGTGAAATCACTTTTCAGCTCGGGGAAAAAGTCCCTGTTGAAGGCATCACAAAAATCCCCGCAGCAGGAAATGCGTCGAATGCCGCCATTGCCGCGCGCCGTCTTGGTTTATCAAGCGCCATCTATGCCACCATTGGGCGTGATGAAGCCGGTCGAGCCATCATGAAACGCTGGAAAGAAGAGCGTGTCGACACTCGCTTTGTTGCCGTTTCTCACGAACAAGAAACAAATGTTCATACCGTCTTACGCTACAAAGGGGAACGTACGATTTTGATCTACCACAATCCCTATCCATACGCCCTACCAAAACGCCTCCCCTCGTTCAAGCGCGTCTACTACACCTCACTCGGAGCAGACCATCAAACCTTTGAGCGAGAGTTGTTAGCGCATCTTGAAGTTCATCCCGAAACACGCATGACCTTTCAACCGGGAACGCACCAACTCAAGCGCCTCGCGCGAGGACTCACCAACACGCTCGTTCGTACCGATATCATCGCCATGAATCGCGAAGAAGCAGAGCTTTTTCTTGAGCAACCCAATGGCGCACCACTCTACGAACAACTGCGGAGACTCGTAGAACTTGGCCCAAGAATCGCCGTCATCACCGACGGAGAACACGGTTCGTATGCGAGTGACGGAACACGATTCTGGTTCTGTGCGAGCTTTCCCGTTCCTTGCCTTGAGCGAACGGGCGCGGGCGACGCCTTCGCGACCACTTTTACTTGGGCTATCGATAAGGGGTTTTCCATTCCTGAAGCC
>CALBSL010000181.1 GCA_937968025.1 uncultured bacterium | reverse complement strand
ATGTTCGTACCGAGGGCGATCACAATGTTTTTCACTTCGTTGTTCACGAGCATCTTATCGAGACGTGCACGTTCAACGTTCAAGATTTTTCCTTTCAGCGGCAAAATCGCTTGCGTTTCACGGTTGCGACCCTGCTTGGCGGACCCGCCTGCAGAGTCTCCCTCAACAATGAAGAGCTCACTTGAAGCCGGATCCTTGGAGGAACAGTCGGCGAGTTTACCAGGAAGCGTGAGGCCTTCGAGCGCCCCTTTACGCAACACCGTGTCACGAGCGGCACGAGCGGCAGCACGCGCACGCTGAGCGAGGACACACTTCCCAATAATCGCTTCCGCATCACGAGGATGCTCTTCGAGATACGTTGCAAGCGCTTCGTTCATCAGCGATTCGACGGCGCCACGCGCTTCTGGCGTTCCGAGCTTCCCCTTGGTCTGCCCTTCGAACTGCGGCTCCGGAACACGAATCGAGATCACGGCTGTCAACCCTTCACGGACGTCTTCACCCGAGAGGTTATCGTCCTTTTCTTTCAGGAACCCTTTGTTGCGAGCGTAGGAGTTCAAAACGCGAGTGAGCGAGGCGCGAAAACCCTGTACGTGTGTACCCCCTTCTGGGTTGATGATGTTGTTCGTAAACGCATAGAGCGTCTCAGCATAATCATCGGTGTACTGGATAGCGACAGAAACCTCGATATCGTCAACCTGTTTTTCAGCGACAAAAATGTTTTCGTGCTTTGGCTGCTTTTTGTGGTTCAAGAACCCAGCATACGACGCTACACCACCCTCAAAATAGAATCCGTACACGGTCTTTCCACCTTCGTGACGATGATCTTCTACCATCAACCGAACACCCTTCGTCAAATAACACTGCTGACGATAGTGATCGACGACGCGCTGGTAGTCGAAGGCGATACCCTGAGTGAAAATCGTTGCATCCGGCTTGAAGGTGATCGTGGTTCCATGGCGGCGACTCGTACCGATTTTTTTGGCCGCCCCCTGAGAAATACCGCGCTTGAATTCCTGCTTCCACATTTCGCCATCACGCTCAACCACGGCAATAAGGTGATCCGAGAGTGCGTTCACCACCGAAGCACCCACCCCGTGCAACCCGCCCGAAATTTTATAGCTGCTACCTTCTCCACCGAATTTTCCTCCCGCATGCAGCTTCGTAAGAACAAGTTCAAGAGCTGAAACACCGTATCCCTTGTGAATATCAACCGGAATACCCGCTCCGTTGTCCTGGACCGACACGTAATCATCCGGGAGCAGCGAAATAACAATCGTATCGGCACGACCAGCCATCGCTTCGTCAAACGAGTTATCAGCGATTTCACGAACCAAATGGAACAACCCATCAGGACCCGTGGATCCGATGTACATACCCGGGCGCTTGCGCACCGGTTCAAGGCCTTCGAGAACGGAGATTTGCTCCGCGCCGTAGGAGTTTTTCTTTGCAGAAGGATCTTTTTCAGACATAGCGAGACGAGGTCGATCGTAGCAAGTGGGCATGCGGAAAAAAAGGGCCACGTCAAGAGCTTTTTCTCGACCTTCTGCCGTGCTATCATTCCTCCATGTCTCTCGCCCCTTCAGACCGTATCGGAAGCGGTCACAGCGCTCAGGAGCTGCAATTTGCCAGCTGGTGGGTGCGTCATCGTCTTACTCTCCGCCAAATCGGTTATGGAGGACTGGCGCTTTGGGTTCTTGTGAGTTGGGGGTATGGATTCTGGGTGTTATTTGATACCTACGCCCTTTCCTACCCCAAAGAGCAACGAATTCCCGCACGAATCGCCCTCATCGCCCCAACGGCTGACGCTCTCAACCTCGCTGCTCCGCTCCCACTCCAAATCGGATCCGCGTCGACTGTGGCCGCCGATGATAGTCGCCGCCATGCGCTCGCGCCGGTGTCGAATCCCAATCCGCTCTGGTGGGCGGAAATTTCCTATCGTTTCCGAACAGGAGAGCAAGAAGGCCGGATGCAAACAACCGTACTCCTCCCCGGACAGACGCGTATCTTGGGTGAATTTGGGCTCGCGCTCAACAGCGGAACGCCAAATATCAGCATCGAATCAACAACCTGGAAACGGATTGATCCGTCCATCACCCTCCCCGCCGACTATGAAGCCTACAAGACGGAACGCTTTCCTGTTGCGCTCGATACCCCAACCTATTCAACCGACCTCTCCATCAGTGGCACCTCTCTTGGAAAAAGTACCGTGACGCTGCGCAATCCCTCTGGCTATACCTATCGAAATGTTGAGATTCTCACGCTCTTGTATCGAGACGGGAGTGTCGTAGGAGCACAAAAACTCCTGATACCCCTTCTTTCGGCCGGAAGCTCGCAAATAGTAGAGCAAATTTGGCCAGAATCTCCCACAGGCGTCGATCGAGTCGAGGTTCAACCATTTGTGAACATTCTTGATCCGCAAACATTCGTGAGGCCGTTGTAAGGCAACCTTCTTTCACGTACGCTCTGAGCATGCGCTCCTGGTTTTCCTTTTTCGAACGATTTGATTGGATCCTCTTTTTTTCTGTGTTGGCATTGGTTGGATTTGGCTGTCTCATGATTTACAGCATTGGTATTTCACAGGAACAAACCACCATCGTACGGCTCAATAAACAATTGATTTCTGCAGCCATGGGTCTCGCGGCGTGCGGTGTACTCGTGTGGACCGATTATCGCCATGCTCGTTCGGTGAGCGTTCTTGGGTATCTCGTCGGCGCCGCATTACTCGCCGCCGTGCTTGTATTCGGCGCACGAATCAACGGAACGGCAGGATGGTTTCAGCTTGGAGGACTCTCATTTCAGCCGGTTGAGATCGCAAAAGTCACCCTCGTTCTTTATCTCGCCGCCTTCTTTTCACGTCGAGCTCGCGGTCAGCTCAGTTGGCGAATGTTCTTTTTAAGCGGGGCGGCCGTGGGATTGTACGTGTTTCTGGTGATGCTTCAGCCTGATTTTGGCTCAGCGATGGTCATGATTGGCTCTTGGCTCCTCCTCTGCCTGTTCGTGGGACTCCCTCCGAAGGCGTGGGTCATTCTCCCACTCACCGCCGCGATCCTCGCTGGGGGCGCATGGGAATTTGGCTTGCAACCCTATCAGCGCGATCGTATTCTCACCTTTTTTGAAGCGGAGCGAGATGCGCAAGCAAGTGGCTATAACGCCATGCAAGCACGAA
>CALBSL010000180.1 GCA_937968025.1 uncultured bacterium | reverse complement strand
TGTCCACCGGAGCCGGTGAGCCCCACGCCGACGTCGGTGAGGCGAAGCGCCGTGAGCGCCTCGACGGAACGGTGTCCGCGACGAGCGGCGTGGGGGTCGTCTTTCACCCGCTGCCAGTCGGCGCGGATCGCCTCGACAGAGGCCGGGATATCGGTGCCCTTGTGGACCATGGCGAGGCCTAGGGCGCTCTCCACTGGGTCAACGAGGTTGCCGATGCCGTTCGTGATCGAGTCAGAGAGCTTCCCGATACGGATCGACGCGAGGAGTTGCTGATTGGACTGATGGAGCCTGAGGGGGCGGCGACTGGGGTGGCACGAAGGGGGTCGCCAACGGCAGTTGAACGGGAGGCTCTGCGGACAATATCGCAGGCGGCTGAGGTAGCACTGGAGGAGCGACCGGGGCCGGATCCTGAATAAAATCCGGTATGCCTTGCTTCGTCACTATATCTGCTCTCGCAAAGGTGCGCGCGAACGCGCTGCTGGGTTGAGGCTGCAGCGCAGTAGTGCCTAGCGGAGCAGGCTCTTGGGTTCGCACATCCATGGCAGGTACATTCTGCGTAGTAATTGGCGAAGGCGGCATCATTCCTTGAGGAGTTTCGGGGACGACCGGTGACGGAATGGGGGGTGCTTGAACAAACTGCTGTGGAGCTACAACTGGTGCTGTGATGTCTACTACCGACGGGGCCACCTGAGGCGGAGGGGGTGGCGGAGGGAGTTGGTAACCAAAACACCGCCCGAGGGCGGTGTTTTTGGCGAAACTATAAGCCGAGTTTTGTCTCTCAGTTTGCACTGAGCGATGACCATCTCTCTAGGCCCACAATTACTCGAGGGCTCGAGCGAGCGACCATTCCTCGGATGTTGCCATCCTTGGATTTGCTCTTGCACCAGACAGGGTTTACCACGCACCGTTGTTACCAACGGCGGAGACGGGTCGCGAACCATTGCTCCCGAAGGAGATAGCCACATCCCGTCACTTTTCACCTTTCCCAAGGCTTTCGCCAAGGTAGTATTGTCTCTGTGGCACTTTCCCTAGGCTTGGCCCCGAGTTTGATCTCGGGGTTGCTCCTGGCGGTCGTTAGCCGCTGTCGCTTTCAGTACCGGTTACCCGGCATTCGGTGCCCGGACTTTCCTCCCCGCGTCCGAAAACGCAAGGCGGTCATCTGTTTCGCCGTGGCGGAATGGTAGCAAAAAAAGAGGGAAATAACAAGGGAAGATAGAAAAAAACGGCGAGAGCCGTTGTCAGGAAGTGATGAGTCGCTCGAGGAGCGACATGGTGGCGGCGAGTTTGTCCTCCCACCCAGCCCCATTCGGGATGAGATGATAGCCGGGATGGTCCTTCCAGGCATGCGTCATGAGCTGATCAAGATCGGTTGCCGAAGCGTAGTCCTCGCGGCGCGCAGGATTGTCGCGCTTGCGACGATTGTAGACATCCTCTGGCGGGAGGGCGAGTTGGATGACCGCTTGATAGCGAGGGAAATCCGCGGCACGGGGTCGAGCGAAGAACCGGACGTATGCACCGTCTCTGTCGATGTCGGGGAGGTAGGCGTATCCATCCACGACGCCGCGATCGACGACGATGACTCTCGCTCCGTGCTCGCGCGCGTTCTGTTGCGCTAGCTGCTCGAGAAGCGTCTGCAGAGAGCGGATCTGTAGCTGGAAGCGCTGGTGTCCCGCATGATCGTTGAGCGAGGTCGGCGGTTTGCAGAGCAGGTCGGTGATCGCCATGGTGGCGGCCTCGGGAACGAGATGCACCCGCTTGTCTTCCTGTAGCCGTCGAAGAATAGAGGTCTTGCCGCTGCAGGGGGCTCCCGTCAAAACAATCACGGGAATGGCTGACCGGTTGTTCTCCGCAGGGCTCCCCGCAGCGGGAGGCGCGACCATCCGTTGCCGAATGAGGGCGATGTGTACGCCGTGCATGTAGCCCGTCACTTCGAGAGGATCGAAGGCACGTGTCCACCCCGGGAGCACTCCCCAGCCGTCAGCGATCGCCCGCTGTTCGAGGATCGTGAGCTGAGGATGGTCATCATTCGAGGGATAGATGTCGAGAACGAAGGCTCCATCAGCAGAGAAATGCCGCCGCTTTACCACCGGGGGCAGGAGGGCGACAGCGGTGTAGAACTCGTGACTGATGGGCATCGTGAGCGTGTGACGCTCTTCGGCGCTCGCCCCGGGCTGTTTGAAGGTGAGAGTTGGGGGTGTGCTACCCTCCTTCCTGATCCGAAGCGGATAGTGCGCATTACTCGATCCATCTTGGGCAGGGGGAAGGAAGAGCCGATCCTCGATGTGAACAGGCGGCATTCCTGAATCGAAGAAGCCGCCATGTGACTTGAGAAAGAAGGTGAGATCCCTGGGGTTGCGCAGCAGCCACCGGCGTTGAATGACAGATTCTAACATGGGTCCCTCCTGTGCGGTGAAATCCGCCACAAGACGGTACCGGTTGCTTTGGTGGGAGTCAATAACAAGAATAGTCCCAAAATGGGACTATCTACCAAGGCCGACGCGACGCTTCACAAGCTGGATTTTTTCACGGGCTGCACGTTGCGCTTCATCTCGACCCTGATCCAGGAGGGTGTGGATAGGAGCTGGATCGGCAAGAAGTTCTAGAAGCCGCGCTCGAATAGAGGAGAGGTGAGTAATGATCGCCTCGGCGAGCTGATCTTTAAACGCGCCGTATCCCTGTCCAGCAAACCGTGTTTCCAGTGATTCGATCGATTCGCCTGTCATGTGGTGAAAAATGGTGAGCAGGTTTGAGACGGCGGGTTTCGTTTCTTCGTCAAAATGGATCGTACCATCGAGATCTGTCACCGCGCGTTTGATCTTCTTCCGAATGTCATCATCGCTGTCCGTGAGGAAGATCGTGCCATATTGGCTTGGATCGCTCTTACTCATCTTTTTTTCTGGGTCGGCGAGACTCATTACGCGCGCGCCGGTTGATTGTAACAGCGGTTTTGGTAGCCGAAACGTTTCGCCGAAACGCTCATTAAACCTTCTTCCGAGGTCACGCGTGAGTTCGAGGTGCTGCACTTGGTCTTCTCCGACGGGAACCACGTCTGCATCATACAGCAGAATATCCGCCGCCATGAGAATCGGATAGGAAAGAAGCCCCATGCCCGCCTCATCGCGTCCACCTTTTTGTGATTTATCCTTAAACTGCGTCATGCGCTCCATCTCGTTCAAACGGGCAATGGTGCAGAGAATCCATTCAAGTTCCGCATGTTCAGGGACTTCGCTTTGAATAAAGAACGAGACAAGACGTGGATCAAGACCGATAGCAATATAAGAAGCAACGACTTCGATCGAGAGGGCGCGCAGCTGGTCAGGATCCTGCGGAACGGTGATAGCGTGCAAATCCGCCACAAAAAAGCGACAGCGGTACTCGTGCTGCAAGCGCTTCCACTGCATCAACGCGCCGATATAGTTGCCGATCGTAAGCCGACTGGTGGGCTTTACACCTGAAATGAGGAGCTGCGACATAGAATGTGTTGAGAATAGCACGGAATCGATGGATTAAAAACCGCCCGGAACAGGTCCGAGCGGGGTATGTCAACGACAAAAGCTCGGAGATTATCCGAGCCACCAGCCACGAAGGATGCATCGTTGAGACATGGTTAGACCGTAGGAGAAGAGGGTAGAGCTGTCAACCCACCAAACCAAAACCCCCTGAACCAAATGGTCCAGGGGGTTTGTCTTACACCTCGATAATCAACGGGATGATCATCGGACGTTGTTCCGTCTTGTGATAGAGGAACTCGCCGAGTTCATCGCGAAGTTTGTCTTTGATATAGGCACCATTGACCCCACCCGTCTTCATGTCCGATTCTTTGAGAATCGCCGACGCTTTACTGCGTGTCTGAGTGATCAACTCGATGTGCTCCTTCATATAGACGAAGCCACGAGAGATGATGTCAGGGAGCGCTTGAAGCTGACCGTTGTTCGCATCAATGATGGCGACCACGATCACGAAGCCGTCTCCCGCAAGCTGCTGTCGATCACGAAGAATGATTTGGTTGGTGTTTCCGACCCCGAGCCCGTCCACGAACACATAGTCTGTTGAGACTTTTTTGTTCGTGAGAACGCCGTTGCCCTCGCGATCGAATTCCATGATTTGGCCGTTGTCGGCAATCAGGATTCGATTCCTTGGGAATCCGTTCTTTTCTGCCACTTTCGCGTGGTCACAAAGGAAGGAGTAGTTCCCTTCGATAGGAATGAGGTATTTCGGCTTCACGAGCGCATGCATTTCTGCGAGGTCTTCTTGTTTTGCGTGTCCTCCAGCGTGCACATCCATCATTTTGTAGTGAACGACTTCCGCGCCTTCGCGGTACAGAGTGTCTTTGACACGTTGCACGGAGCGTTCATTTCCAGGAATAACGGAGGAGGAAAACACGACAGTATCTCCCGGTTCAATGGACACGAACGGGTGTTCGCGATTAGCGATGCGCATGAGCGCAGCACGTTCTTCACCTTGGGCGCCAGTACAGATAACGGCGACGCTTTCTCGAGGATAGTTGTTGATTTCTTTTGTCTCGATCATCGTCCCTTTCTGAATGTTCATGTACCCAAGCTGTTGAGCGATCGCAATGTTCGAGCGCATGGAGAATCCTTCGACCGCGACTTTTCGGTTATTTCGTTCGCACGCAAGGATGATCTGCTGCACACGGGCGATCATGGACGCGAACGTCCCAATAATCACGCGACCCGTTGAGTTTTTGATAATTTCGTCCAAGTTGTTCTGAATGTCGTATTCAGGCAATTGCTTTCCTGGTTGTGACGCATTGGTCGAGTCACAAAGAAGAGCGAGGACGCCTCGTTCGCCGAGGGCCGTAATTTTTTCTGTGTCTTGCTTCGACTGTGGGTTTGGCCCGTAGTCCAGCTTAAAGTCACCCGTATGCACAATGATTCCGGCTGGGGTCGTGACAATCACGCCAAGCGAACATGGAACCGAGTGAGCAACACCGAAAAATTCAACTTTGAACACTCCAAGCTGCAACACGTCCGTCGATTTGATGACGTTCAAGCGCAGAGGAGCTTTATCACGATGGTCTTCCTGACGTTTGGCGATAATGCCGCACGTAAGGTCGGTCGCGAAAATCGGTGGATTGCCAAGTTGAGGCATCAAATGCGGAATTCCGCCGATGTGGTCGTAGTGGCCGTGGGTGATAATCACGCCACGGATATTGCGTTCCTTGCCCTTCAAGGAAGAGATGTTTGGCACGATATAATCGACGCCAGGCATGTCTTCGTCAGGGAATTGGAGACCCAAGTCAATGATAATGATGTCGTTGCCGTACTCAAGCATGGTACAGTTGCGACCAACTTCTTCATTTCCGCCTAATACAACCACGCGCAAACGCTCGTCACCTTGGACAAGAGTGTCTTCATCCGATCCAGTTTTGTGGAACGGTTTGTTTTTGAAGGTATGCATGCGAGGGAGGGAGGCAAAAGCTCCGCCCATCGGACCACGCTTACGCTTGCGCTTGACTTCGTGCTTGTCGCTTGGACCTACGGCGCCTTCTTCCTTCGAAAAGCCTTTCTTGAGAGAGAGGTTCAGTGAAGCAGGCTTCCCATGGGTTGGGTGAGCAGAGTTTGGACCGAGAGCGGTTGCTGGGGTATGGGTCGAGCTTTGTCCTTGGTAAGGACGAGGTGGTCGAGCGCCAAACGGACGAGAACCCAAAAATGGGCGTCGTCGTGGGGCAGACCCGGACGGTCGCGGTGCATTCGTTGCATCCATAATTCGTACACGAAATGATAAAGAGGAATAGATGGGGCCTTCGCGCTTGAACGAGAGTGTTGAAGGCGAAAGTTCCAATAGAAAAGTCTCTAACGATTGAGAAAGGTCCGGGCCAGGTTGAGAAGAGCCTGGACTCTCGGTTAACGACTTTTGTTGGTCTTCGAACGAGTCAACGACGCACAAAAGTATTCAACTCATTTGGTACCCTACCACAGCCCAAGAGCCTTGTCAATCGTTTTCCTGCGTTTTTGGCTAATATTAGGGGGTTTTTCAATATTCAGCCTATCTGCTAGAGTGCAAGAACTATGACTATTCTCGAGCTCCTCAACAAGCGTTTTGCCACCAAGGCGTTTGATGCAACAAAGAAGGTTTCCGATGCCGATCTTCAGGTGATTCTCGAAGCGGCACACGCTTCATGTTCGAGTTTTAACACGCAGCCCTGGAAGGTGATCGTTGTGACGAACCCTGAACTTCGCCAGACGCTCCGCGCTGCTTCCTACGGCCAGCCGCAGGTGACGGACGCGAGCCACCTGCTCGTGATCTGTACGGTGAATGATCCAATGGTCCGAATCAACAAGACTGCTGAACTCATCGCCCAGGCCGCCGGTCAGTCATCCGCAGATTCGTATAAGTCGATGGTTGTTGGCATGTTGCCTTCCACGCCAGAAACGATGTTCGCTTGGCTTTCTCGTCAGGTGTACCTCCCATTGCAGGCAATGATGCTCGCTGCGATTGAACGAGGAATTGATTCCTGTCCAATGGAGGGTTTTTCGCCCGACGCGTACGCTCAGGCGCTTGGTCTCACGGATTGTCGGCCAACGGTGCTGTTGCCTATCGGCTACGCTGCGCAGCCAGGACATCCAAAGGTTCGCGTGCCTCTCACGGACATCATCGAAACTCGTGCGTAAAAAAATGCCCCGACTCAGTCGGGGTTGTTGTTGGTGTCGATGTCGTCTGACATGCGCGTCAGCGAGCCGAAGACGGGGTCTTGCGGCGGCTGATGGTAGGCCGCCGGGTTGATCGTGAAGCGGTACCGGCCGGGTCGACAGGGGATGGAGACCGTTCCGGTCGGGAGAGCGCTCCCCGGAGGGCGACGGGCACCGTCCATGATCATCACGATGCGGTTGCCGCTCGTCGCGGTCACGCGGCTCGGGTGGGAGAGAAACGCCGGTTCGAGTCCCGGGGAGAGCAGGAGGAGCTGGTCGGGAACGGTCGTGGCCATGAGGCAGGCGTGGTGTCGCACCGGCACGGCGAAAGCGCCTGCCGCTGCGTAGCGTTGGAGCAGCAGAGCGGCAGCTTTCTGCGAGCCAGGGTAGATCCCGCAGAGGACCTCTGCTTCGAACTGAGCTTGGTCATGGATCGGGTTGGGAAGGAGCGAATGAAGGTGTGGTCCGAACAGAAGCACGTTGCCCGTTACCACGAGCTCGGCCCAGAGCTGGGTGGCGGGCTCGGCAGGGCAACGCTCGATTCCTTCCCAGGAGGTGCCGTCGCACGTGCGGTACCGCATCCGTCGCTGACAGAGCGGGCACGTTCCGAGGGTGAACTCGAGCGGCTCTACGGCCGAGCGATTGAGGGCGCGACGCGCAAACAGCTCATAGAGATCGAGTTGCTTCTGATTCCGGAGACGCTCTAGTAGCTCCCGTTCGATGGCCTCCTGCTCGGCCGTTTCATGCCCAGTGTGGTCGAAGTGGGGCTTCGCACAGAAGGAGGGTCGAAGCAGATTGGTGAGTCTGGAGGGAATTTCGCGGGCGCTCGGAAGCTTGCCGTTGCCGGGAAGAGGGTTCATGGAGCCTCCTTAGAGGGGTGAGAAGAACGTTCCGGCATGATACCTATTTTTTCGCATTTGTCAATGGTTAAAGTGGTCTTGAAAAGCAAAACACCCAAATTTCTTTGGGTGTTTTGCGTCGAGACGAGCTCGGTGGTGGGCGAGGGGGGACTTGAACCCCCATGGCCTTGCGGCCGCTGATACCTGAAACCAGTGCGTCTGCCAGTTTCGCCACTCGCCCATGAGGTGTTCTGTGAAACCAAAAGAGTGAACCGTGTTCACTCTACTGGTCGACCCCATACCTGGTCAAGGGAGCGTTTTCCATCGAAGTTTTGTGTCGGTGTACCAACGAAGGGTGCTGGATAGTCGTGCAGATGGCTCGGCGATCTGGATGTCCGCGGCCCCTTTCAGGGTTGAAGGGGTGATATACGCATACGAAGGACGGAAGAGGAAAATCGCTGGAACCTGGGCTGACATGCTGTCAGCGACACGTTGTCGTGCGGCCACGAGCGCGTCGGTTGAGCTCGCCTGCGAAGCGCTCACGAGATTATTCGTGACAGCTGGCTGACTCCACTGAGACAGATTGAGGCTTCCATCGGCGCTCCAGAAGGGGAGGAGGTCGATATCGCTCGGTGCCATGATATTATAGAGAACCGCTTGATGCGTTCGTTCGGTGAGTGATCGTCGAAGGATCTCGGCGCGTTCAAGTGTTTCGATCGTCACCTGTATTCCCAAGAGCGACCAACGCCGCTTAATGCCGTCAGCGACGGCGATAAGGTCGCCTTGATCCGGGACGATGAGCGAGATGGCGAGCGGCGTGCTCGTCGTGAAGCTTGTGCTCGTCGTGACGCGACCGCGTATCGTGACGGGTGCCGGCTGCAGGTAGCGCACCCCGGTGCCTGGTTCGACAAGCCAACGGGATTCGTCCAGGAGCGTTCGTGCTGCCTCGATATTCGTGAGTTGAGAAGACGTCGCGTAGCTTTCGAGGAACGGAAACGTGCTCTGCAGCGGCGTTCCGTGTCCTAGACTCTCAACAAGCTCGCCTCGATCGATCGACAGGAGGAGGGCTCGTCGCACAGGGAGTTGTTTCAGGATCGTGTCCTCGGTATTCAAGAAGACGGTGGCTACTTGCGGCAATTCAATCTTGGTGGCTGAACCGTCGGTGATACGCAGCTTTTCTTCACTGCTCCAGGGCAAGAAGGCGAGGGCTTCTATCTGGTTCGATTCGAGGGCTTGTTCAGCCGTATGTCGATCGGCGTAAAAGCGGAATACGCGCTGTTCGAGATACGGGCGATCGCCGTAGTAGCCAGGAAAGGCCTTAAAAGTGTACGCAAGAATGAGGCCCTTTGCATCGCGGGTAAATGTTTCAAACTGATACGGGCCTGATCCAATGGGCTTACTGTTTGCTTCGGCGAGCTGTGGCGAGCCTTCGTTTGCATCGGTCCAGCGGTGAGCGGGGAGAATCCCAACCGTTAAGAGGTCGCGCCATTGATTGATCGTGAGGGCGTCTCCCGTATGTTTAAACTGCACCGTAAAATCATCAATACGAATGGCCTCGATCGAGCTAAACGATCGAGCAAGCGGTGAGCGCCATAGTGGGTTTTTAATGGCGTCATTCACCGTGAAAACGACGTCATCTGCTGTGACTGGTTGCCCATCATGAAAGCGAGCGTCTTCGCGAACGCGAACCTCGAGCACCTTTCCTTGTTCAAGAAGTTGGTAGCTTTGGGCTAAATCAGATTCCGTCACGAGACCTGAAGCGCGAAAGAGTCCGCTAAAGATCAGCGCGGAGAGATCGGTATCGACGGGGTTAAGAGGGGCGAGCACGGGATTAATCCATTTTGGATTTCCAATCAGTCCCTCTGTCACCATCCCGCCTTGGGTGGGTTGTTCGATGATGTGAGGTTGGAGAAATAATCCTCCAGCGATAGCAAAAAAGAGAACCGTACCACCGATTGCTGCCCATAGCTGTTGCTGTTCGCGCTGTGAAAAAACATGCGCAAAATAGCGAAGCTGACGCCAACCGGGGAGGGTATCGGGCGCGGTGACCGCCGCCACGAGGTGACGATCATGAAGATTGGGCGGAGTGACTTCACGGCTGGGGGCTGGAGCAGACTGCCAAAAGAACACGCGTTTCCACCAGCGGCGGAATCGTTCTAAGCCCGAAGATGACGAATGAGCGTTCATGCTTGAAAGAAGAGCATTCTTCCTCCTCCAAGCGTGAAAGCCCAGGTCTTCCACGTTCTCCTCCCGATACTAGGCGATCCAAAGGTTCAGAATAGCGACGCCAACAAACAACACGGCCAGAGCAACCGTTACATAATGGAGGCCTTTTTCGACACCGCGCTTGGTGCGGAATACGTTTCCTTCGCCGCCAAAGGCTGATCCGAGACCGCCTTCACGCTGCTGAAGCAAGATAATGCCGGACATGAGGATCGAAATCACGATCATGGCCACGGCGAGGATGGTTTGACGCATAGAAGTTCTTCCCAAGAACTCTATAGAATTTTAGGCAAAAGGTCAACCTCGGTGGGAGGGCTTATAGGGGGTTCGTCATCATGCTATACTTTTTCCATGCAGCTCATGCTCCTTGGACATCCGGTACAGATTACGGTCAGAAAAATGCTGATCTGGAGTGTTCTTGTGGTTATCTCCGCTATCGTTGGATTGTTCGCCTACTATTTCATCCGTTCTTTTGTAGCGATTCGCACGAATGGATCAGCGGATGCGTGGCTCGAGCAGCAACTTGATTCGAGTGTCTCGCGCGCAATTGCTTCTGCCGCTGTTTCAGACGCTGATCTCAAAGCGTTGGTGCGAGATGGCCGTCCGAGCATCGGTCCGCAAGACGCGCCTTTGACGGTCGTGACGTTTATTGACTACGGGTGTCCTTACTGCCGTCGATCCGCCGGACCACTTCGTGAGACCATGCTGAAATATCAAAAGAACGTGCGGTTTATTATGCGCGATTTTCCTATCGAAGACATCCATCCGACGGCATTCCAGGCAGCACACGCCGCCCGTTGTGCCTTCGCGCAAGGGAAGGGGTGGGCTCTGCATGACGCGCTCTACACCCAACAAGAGGCACAAAGCCCGGCCGACCTTGAGCGGTATGCCGCCCAATCCGGTCTCGATATGAATGCCTACCGGTCCTGTATGGATAAGCAACAATTTGCATCATCCATTCAAGAAGATCTTGCCGATGGTATTCGCGCAGGGGTTCAAGGCACGCCCACTTTCTTCTTCAACGGGGTGCGTATTCAAGGCGTTCCGGCAAACCAACCAGAGGTGTTTTTTGACAAGCTTATTCAGCGATTTTTGCAGGGGCAACCTTCCTAGGTATGTCGTTTCGTACTTCACTCGTTTGGTCGCTCTGTTTGATGGCGGGAGTAGCAACCGTCGCGCCATTGCACGTGGCGGCGCAGACATCGCCCGCCCCCACCGCCGCTCCCACGGCCTCTGCTCCAGCGGCAGCCGGCTCAGCGCTTACTGACTCAGCAGTCACTCGGCTGTCTGTTCCGATTGGGGGAAAGCAAGAAGTACGAGGTCTCCCGGACTATATCGACACGGTGTATCGGTACATGCTCGGCACGGTCACGATTCTGGCGATTATCATGGTGATATACGGAGCGTTCCTCTTTTTATTGAGCCAAGGAGACTCAAAACGCGCCTCAGAAGGGATGCGGGTGATCAAAGACGCGATCGGTGGGATGGCGGTGTTATTTCTTGCGTATTTTATTTTGTATAACGTTAATCCTCGTACCACGAGATTGGATTTACTCGTGACCCCGGTTCGGAGTATTGCTCTGCCACAGGGCGGAACGCCGGCAACTCCCGGCCGCAGTTGTATCAAGGATGCCGACTGTACGAATGGATCAAAGTGTTTACGAACGAGTGCGATCGGGGGAATTTGTGCGGATGGTCAATCAGGCAACATTTGTAAGTGTCGTGGGGCGGGCTGTGACGTGACGGCTGAACAAGCCGGCGGTTCAACCAATAACGGCGGTACGAATCAGATCACCTGTCGAGAAGGGCTGAACTGTCAGGAGATACAAACGGGTGAATGGGCATGTAACGGCGGGGTGGCGATGGCGTGCAACATGAGTGAGCGATACTCATTCGATGTTCGTTCTGCCAATGAACGAGTAGGCAACGGAGTTCTTGCGACGGCGCTTGTTGGCCCATTTGCGACCCTCGTGCCCGCTTCCTCGTCTTCGCAGGGATCAACCGTACAACGACGGACGATGGTCCCGTGTACGGAAGCTCGCACCTGTTTTCAGCGCAGTGAACAGGCGGCTGGGGCGTGTGTCTATGGAGATCATCGTGACATGGCCATGATCCAGTCGATCCCCGATGAGCGTCGGAATACGTACGGTATTCTACGTAATATCGAACGCTGTGATTTGACGGCTGAGCAGCTGCGTACACTGCCATACACTGAAGGCGGTTGTCGAAATATAACGAACGGAGGTGTGGATGAGTTCTGCGTTCGACATCGCTATCAGTGTGGCTCGGGTTCGGTGTGCTCACGATCCGAATTCGCCGATGCCTTTTCCACGACTCTGGAACAGTATCGATCATGGGAAAACGTGCCGGTTCAGCTCCGACCTGAGACGTTTTTTCAAGGGGGATGTCGAAAACCCGCCGGGGCTGCTTGTACGGCTGACGCGGAGTGCGCGGGGAAATGTGTGTTAAACCGCTGCTCGGGTGTTGGATTTATAGCGATCGACGCGACGATTGCGCCCGGAACGCTTCGCTTCAATCAACTTCCCGCGCAAAACCAGGTGATTGCTGCCGCGGTGCCAGCCGGATCATGTGATTCTTCCTGGTCGGCTGTTGACTTATTAACGCTTGCCGGAACAGACGTTCCTCAGCGAACGCGTGCGCTCGAAGTGCTCTTTCAAAGCGGAACGCCGGCGCGTTTCGCCTGTTACCCTAAGCGCGCTTCCGGAAATAAGTGCGACTTCAATACACAGTGCCAATCCGGCGACTGTGCCATTCAAGGAACGCCGTCTCGCGTTCAGGTTTTGCCCACCTTCAATGCGCCGCTTGACTTACAGGTCGGATTAGGTACCTGCCGATAAACCCTCAATGCTTGCCAAGATGGAAAACCCGTGGTAGCCTCGGCCCCAACGTGTCCCACTTGAAGGACCTTGGTTGAGAGAGCCATGAAACCCCCTTCCGTCATTTCCATTCGCGGAGCCCGCGCCCACAATTTAAAGAACGTTTCCATCGACCTTCCGAAGGGAGCGTTTATCGTGATGACAGGCTTATCCGGTTCCGGAAAGTCATCCTTAGCGTTTGATACGATTCACGCCGAAGGACAGCGTCGCTACATGGAGAGCTTGTCTTCGTACGCTCGTCAGTTCATGGAAATGCAGGATAAGCCGGATGTGGATGAGATCTCTGGCCTTTCGCCAACCGTGGCCATCGATCAAAAAACGTCTTCGCACAACCCACGTTCCACGGTAGGAACGGTGACGGAAATTTACGATTTCCTTCGTGTGTTGTATGCGCGCGCTGGTCGAGCACACTGTGTGAAGTGTAAGGCACTGCTTGAACCACAAACACCGGAAGACATCGCTGCCAAGGTGCTTGCTTGGACGAAGACGGAAGAGGTGTTGCTGCTCGCCACCATCGTCAAAGAACAGAAGGGGGAGCACAAAGTGAGTCTGCAAACGCTTGAACACAGCGGTATTCGTGAAATTCGATTTGATGGAACGCTGGTAGATCTTGAAGAGATGTTGCATACGCGTATCGACAAGACGCAAGCGCACACCATTGAGGCCGTCGTTGCTCGCCTCGAGCACAAGACGCCAATGACCCCGACGGCCGCGCAAGAACATGTTCGCCGAGCACTCGATATGGGGAGAGGTTCATTGTTGGCACTCGGTGGAGAATCCGTTGATGAGCGCCTATTCTCGGCTTCGTTGCACTGTGCGGCCTGTGATCTCTCGTTTCCGGTCCTAGAGCCACGCCTCTTTTCGTTTAATGCGCCGCAAGGAGCCTGTTCCGCCTGTACGGGGCTGGGAACAAAGCTCGTGCTTGAGCCGGCGTTGGTGATCCCGAACAAACGTCTCACGATTGCGCAGGGCGCGATTAAGCCACTCACTCGTATTGCGGGAAACCAGACGTCAACCATGAAATTGTTGGCGGCGGTAGGGAAGGAGCACGGGTTTACGAATGACACGCCTATCGCTGAATTCACAAAGCCGCAGCTGAAGGTGTTGTTTGAGGGAACCGCCGATCAGGTGTATCAGGTAGAACAAAAGCAACTCGCGTTCCATGGACTTGTTTCGCTGTTGGAAGAAAAATACAAAGAAACAGACTCGGATTACGTTCAAAAAGAGATTGAGGCGTACATGCGCGTCCTTACCTGTCCTGCATGTCAGGGCAGGCGTTTGCGACCTGAAGCGCTCGCGGTGACGGTGCAAAACACGTCACTTGCAGATATCGTTTCCCTGCCGCTCGACGAGGTTCAGACCTTCTTTCAAGGGTTGGGCAAAGGCGTGAAAAAGGAGCAGGCGTCACGCGTTATGGCGCGGGTGAAGACCAAAAAACAGGCCGATGTCGCCGGGTTTTCTGAAGCGGAACGAATGGTAGCGGACCAAATTTCGCAAGAAATTTTGCGTCGAGTACAGAACTTGCTCGATGTTGGTTTGACGTATCTCACCCTTGATCGCGCGGCGATGTCGCTGTCTGGTGGTGAAGCGCAGCGTGTGCGGCTTGCGGCTCAGCTCGGCTCGAATCTTTCCGGCGTGATCTACATTCTCGATGAGCCTTCTATTGGGTTGCATCAGCGTGATAACGATCGTTTAATCGCCACGATTAAGCGCCTTCGTGATCAAGGGAATACGGTGATTGTGGTTGAACATGATCAAGCGGTGATGGAAGCGGCCGATTACGTCGTCGATATTGGTCCTGGAGCGGGTGAATACGGAGGGGAAGTCATTGCCGCTGGCACGCTCGCCGAGGTCAAAAAGACAAAGGAGTCGACCACCGCACCCTACCTCACCGGCAAAAAGACGATTGAAACCCCAGCAACACGACGAAAGGGCAGTGGGAAGGCCATCAAGATCAAGGGTGCATCCGCCTTCAACCTCAAGAATATCGATGTCGATGTCCCGCTCGGTAAGTTTGTCTGCGTGGCAGGTGTTTCCGGATCAGGAAAGTCCACGCTTATCCTTGATATTTTAGGTCGTTCGCTCAGCTCGCATTTCTACGGGGCCAAAGACCCGATCGGCGCGCACAAGTCCATCGAAGGGATCGATCATGTCGATAAAGTGGTTTCCGTTGATCAAAGTCCTATCGGGCGCACGCCTCGCTCGAATCCGGCAACCTATACCGGAGTGTTCACCGCGATACGTGACCTCTTTACGGAAATTCCTGAAGCAAAAGCGCGTGGGTTTGATGCGGGGAAGTTCTCCTTCAACGTGAAGGGGGGTGGTCGATGTGAAGCGTGTAGCGGTGATGGCTCGATTCAGATCTCGATGCAATTCCTACCGGATGTCTACGTCGACTGTCCTGAATGTCACGGGAAGCGCTATAACGCAGAAGCTCTTGAGGTCACCTGGCGAGGCAAAACGATTGCCGACGTCCTCGATATGACCGTCGAGGAGGCACGTCGATTCTTCACCGATCAACCAGCGATCTACGAAAAGCTCTCCATTTTGTACGAGGTGGGGCTTGGCTACGTACGACTTGGTCAGTCTGCAACGACGTTGTCTGGTGGTGAAGCGCAGCGCGTGAAACTTGCGACCGAGCTCGCTCGACGAAGTACGGGCAAGACGCTCTACATTCTCGATGAACCGACGACGGGGTTGCACTTCGAAGATATCAAGCGGCTGCTCATCGTCTTGAACGCTCTCGTTGATCGTGGGAACACGGTGTTAGTGATCGAGCACAATCTCGACGTTATCCGAACCGCTGACTGGGTGATCGAGATTGGTCCTGACGGGGGTATTCGTGGCGGCCAATTGGTGGCCGAAGGGACGCCGGAGCAGGTCGCGAAAGCCAAAACCCTCACCGCCCCGTATCTCCGCGAAGAATTAGCAAAATATCCGCCAGTTAAAGCCAAAAAGTAAGGATTTGCCTGGGAACGGTCTAGTAGTCGTCTACTAGACGGACGTCGCTATTGACGAACCAGCTTTTTTCCTCTAAACTACCGCCCATATCCTTATGTCTAACGCCATTACGTTGCCGGCAACGATCACGCCGGACCAAGTGAAAACGGGCATGACCGTCCGTCTTCACCTCAAGATTAAAGACGTGAACGCCGCTGGTGCCGAAAAAGAGCGCGTCCAGGTGTTCGAAGGACTCGTCCTCACGGTTGGCGGCAAAGCGCCTGCCAAGACCATGACGGTCCGCAAGGTCTCCGACGGTATTGGCGTTGAGCGCATCATCCCGCTCGCCATGCCAGCTCTTCAGAAGGTTGAACTCGTCCGAATGGTCAAAACGCGTCGCAACGACATTGGGTTCGTCCGCAACTCCAAGAAGCGTCTTCGCGAAATCAAGACCGTCACCCTCAAGGCCTAAAACAGATCCCCCTCGATCAACGTCGAGGGGGTTTTGTATAGAAAAACACCACCGATCAGGTGGCGAGGAGGCGGGTGCCGTTGTGAGGGTCGAATATCTCGGGGTCGTGCGGCTTGGGCGGCTGCGAGAAGTTGGTCTGGACGTTGACCGTCGTGATGGCAGCAAGGGAGAGGAGATTGATGGCAACGCGTGTTCCAGCGATGCTGCGCCCGAGACGCATCGTCACGCCGATGGCCGCCAGACTGAGCCAAAGTTCGACCGGATCGTGCAGCGTCCCCGGTGGCGTGTCGAGATACGACAGGTACGGCGAGGTCGGAGGCAGCCTGACGACCTGATCGATCGGGGCGTGTCGGGGCCGGAACCGGTCGTTGCGCGGCGCTCGAAGAGACGGGGCTTTCTTGGGCGGGGGTCGGCCTCTGTGATGGTACAATTTGGACCTCCTGACGAACGGTAGAGAAGAGTGTAGCCTAAACAGGGTTCTGGGGCTAGTGGAAGAAGATGCTGGTACCAAAAACCGTCCATGTGGACGGTTGCTAGTTCTTTCTGAGTCGCCAGGCATCCATGAGCGTTTTGAACGCTGGATCTGGGTCAAGGTGGAATGTGTGCGGTTCTTTCGTAATCGGATCGATGAAGGCGAGATCAGTGCTTTGCAGCATGAGGCGCGGAGCTTCGTGCCGACGATCCGTATTTCGCTTCAAGTAGAGCGTGTCTCCAACCACTGGGTGGCCGAGAGCGAACAAGTGGGCGCGAATCTGGTGGGTACGACCTGAGAAAATGTCGACCGCGAGCAGCGAAGCGTGCGGCAGGCGTTCGAGCACGGTGTAGTGCGTCCACGCCGCTTTCCCTTCGGTTGCATCGGTTTCTGGACGGGCGGCCATGCGTCCCTTGGTGGTCGAGCGAGCGAGCTTGAAGCGAATATCGCCGGTATCTTTCA
>CALBSL010000179.1 GCA_937968025.1 uncultured bacterium | reverse complement strand
GGACCTGACCGGAAGCATTGAGGCCGACCACCACGCGCTGGCGGATATCCTCGCGCGCATCGATCAGTCCGCGCTCTCGCCGGCAGGAAAGGCCCGCGCCGCAGCTGCGCCGGCCGCCGCCCGCCGGGCGCCCGCGCGCACGGTCCGCGCGCCGCTAGGCGAAATCGGGCACGCGGTACTCCCCGGTCTCGTCGGGGATCAGGCCCGCCTGCTCGGACTCGCGCTCGCCCTCGCGCAGGCGGGCGTCCGAGCGCGGGTCTACGAGTCGACGGCCGAGGTGAAGCGGCTCGAGGCGGAGATTGTCGGGCTCGAGGAGAAGGTGCAGGCCGTGGCTCAGGGTGAGTCGGGATCCGTGTCGGCGCTCAAGGCGCTGATGCGTGGCGTTCGTGTGGTGGGGCCGGTGACGGATCTTCGTACAGGATTAACCGTGTCTGTGGAGGGTACTGTGCCCTCTTCGGCGGCGGTGGATGGCGTGCAAGGATCCGTTCGACTCATGAGCTTAATCGAAGAGTTGAATACGATGGACATTGAGCGTTTTCGTCGACTGGCAAAAACGCCGGATGAAGCACGGAACAAGCTTCTGCAAAAATTTCAAACGCTTCGGCAAGAATCAGAGGACCGCTGGATTGAGGGGGTGAAGCGTTGGCGTGATTCACCGTTGCAGCAGCAGTATTTACAGTTGGTGTCACGGGCGTTTGCGATGCAGAAAACCGTGATCGAAGTCGCTACTGAACTCTCGCATACAGAAGCGAAGGGGCTTCGACCGGAAGAGGTGGGTATCCTTATTGAGCTGAATCAACAGCTGACCTTCTAGTTTATGCCAGAGAAATTTGTCGTCCCGCAGTTTATCGATAACGAGGATAAGATTCTTGGGCCTATTACGGTTCGACAATTTTTGATCTGTCTGTTCACGGTCTTGCCGTTGTTTATTCTCTACAAGGTGTTGCCGTTCATGTACTTTGTTCCTTCTGGGCTTTTGCTTGGAGGGATTGCCGGAACGTTTGCCTTCATGAAGGTGAACGGACAGCCGTTCCACGTGTTTGCGCTGAACGCCTTGCAGACGGCGATGCGTCCAGGGCTTCGTGTGTGGAACAGGCAGCTTGATGAGGGGCAAATTCGGGCGTATCTCCGCCAAGAACGCGAGCTTCTTGAGAAGCCAGAGCTCATCGTGCACAAGAAAGAACAGCCGACGATGCGCCACTTGCGCGACCTCTCCCTTATGGTGAACACGGGAGGCGTGTATAATCCAGATGACGACACCGCACATTAGTCCTATGCAAAGCTCACAGCTCGCTGGATCCAAGCCAGGCGTTTCGGCGCAGAAGTATTTAGATATCTCAGAAATCCGTGAAGACGTCGTGTTATTGAAAGATGGGACGATTCGAGCGGTGTTAGCGGTTTCGAGTATCAACTTCGCTCTGAAGTCGATGGATGAACAGAACGCGATCGTTCAAGCGTATATGCAGTTTTTGAATGGCTTGGATTTTCCGATCCAGGTCGTGATTCAATCGCGCAAGATGAATATCGATGCGTACATGCAGCAGCTCACGACGAGTGAGAAAGAGCAGGGAAGTGATCTTTTGAAGCGGCAAATTCGTGATTACAAGGAGTTTATCCAGCAACTCGTGAAAATGGGGGACATCATGCAAAAACGGTTTTTTGTGGTGGTGCCGTACAACCCTCTCGCGAAAACGGAGTCTCCTGGATCGCATAAGTCTACTTCTGAGCGTCTCACGGATATTTTTTCGCCGCGTATCGGCATCAAGCTCTCAGAAGAGCGGTTTCAGAAATACAAGTTTGAGCTTGGAATGCGAGTGAATCAGATTATCGGTGGTCTTTCATCGATGTCGTTGAACGCGGTTCAGCTCGATACTCAAAGTCTGATCGAGCTCTACTACACCGTGTACAATCCGGAACTGTTTGAACATCAACGGTTAGCCAACTTGAACGAGTTGCAGATCGAATCCTAGCTATGCCATTCCAACCGCCACAAACCCCTTCGCCCCTTGATCCGCAGCGCGTGCTCGCGAGCGGTGTTGGGTTGCAGAAGGGTCTGACCAAAGAGCAGCTCAAACAACGGCAAGCCGAAGAGCAACAAGCGCTTCAAGAAGAGAAGATCTATCGCCAAGGGGTAGCGAATATTAAGGATCTCGTGGCGCCGGCCTCGATGAAGGTAGATTCGTCCTTCGTACAGCTGGGAGACGTGTATTGTCGCACGCTGTTTGTCGTGACCTATCCGCGCTATCTCTCGGTGGGTTGGGCATCGCCGCTCATTAGTTTGAGTGCCCAGTTGGATATTTCGATGTTTTTCTATCCCATTCCCGCTGACGTGATCCTGAAGCAGTTGAAGCGGAAAGTAGGTATTCTTGAGGCGCAGATCGGCTCAGACGCTGAAAGCGGCAAGCCTCGTGATCCAATCAACGAAACGGCGTTGCGTGACATCGAGCAACTTCGTGATGATTTGACGCAAGGGGTGGAACACTTTTTTCAGTTCGCGTTCTACTGCACGTTTTATTCGAAGGATCGCGCCGAACTCGATCGTCTCACGGCGAGCGTCGAAAGTACGTTTGGTTCCATGTTGATCTATACAAAACGGGCATTTTTTCAAGCAGAACAAGGGTTTAACTCCACGATGCCGCTGGGGAACGACGAACTGCAGATCTCGTTCAACATGAGCACCTCGCCGATCGCGTCCTCATTTCCGTTTACCTCGGCCGAACTCTCTTCTGATAACGGCATTTTGTATGGAGTGAATCGACACAACAACTCGCTGATTATCTTTGACCGGTTTTCACTCCAGAATGCGAATGCGGTGATTTTTGCCACCTCTGGTGCCGGAAAAAGTTACGCGATTAAGCTCGAGATTTTGCGCTCGATGATGCTTGGCGTCGAGGTTATCGTCATCGACCCAGAAATGGAGTACAAGCACCTCTCTGATGCCGTTGGGGGAACGTATATCAGTATTTCGCTGGCGTCTCGCGCCAAAATCAATCCGTTTGACCTGCCTCGTCCAACGGGTGAGGCGTTTCAGGTGGATGACATTATTCGGAGCGCCGTCATTACGATTAAGGGGTTGCTGCGTTTGATGTTGGGGAGCGTGACCGCCGCGGAAGATTCCTTGCTTGATCGTGCCCTCCTTGAGACCTACGCCAAAAAAGACATCACGAGCACGTCGAACCTGCAGGAGGTTGAACCACCTATTCTCCAAGATTTTCAGGATATTCTCGAAGGAATGGAAGGAACGGCCGAGCTGATCATCAAACTCAAAAAGTATACCGAAGGAACATTTGCTGGTCTTTTGAACTCACCGACCACGGTGCAGATGAACAACCAGCTCGTGGTCTTTTCGGTGCGGGACTTGGAGGATGAGCTTCGTCCGCTCGCGATTTACACGATTATCAACTATATTTGGAACGTCGTTCGCTCGCAGCGCAAAAAGCGTATGCTCGTGATCGACGAGGCTTGGTGGCTGATGCAATCGGAGGATTCGGCGAAGTTTATCTTTGCCCTCGTCAAGCGTTGTCGTAAGTACTACCTTGGTATTACGACCATCACCCAAGACGTGAACGACTTCTTGTCTTCGCCGTATGGTCAGGCCATCGTCACGAACAGCTCGATGCAGCTCTTGCTCAAGCAGTCCCCGGCGGCCATCGACCTGGTGGCACGAACGTTCTTGCTCACGCAGTCGGAAAAATATCTCTTGCTTGAATCCGGTGTGGGTGAGGGGATCTTCTTCGCTGGTCCAAAACATGCGGCTATTCAAATCGTTGCCTCGTATGGTGAAGACCAGATCGTGACGACCAATCCGCAGCAGCTGCTCGACATTGAAGCTCGTAAACGCGCGAGCGAAGCCTCTTCTTAGCCTATGAACCCTTCTACAAAACGTATCGCCTTCTTGCTCCTGCTGGTGGTGGGGATCCTTGGCATTGTCGCCACGGTCTACTTTCTGTTTCTGAAGCCTGGTGACGCACCGGTGGCGCCTGTCGTCGATCAGACACAGGGCGGAGCCCTTCCGGCGAACGCGCCAATTCCGGCGATTCCTGTCGCAACCTCAACCGCTCCAGCCCCTTCACCGGATAGCGCGGCAGAACAGGAACGAAAAGCGCGCGAAGCGCTGTTCCGACGCGCCCGAGAAATCGCCGCACGGAGTGCCACCTACTCAAGCGTTGATCGATTTGATGCTATTTCACAGGTGTTTATTGATGTAAG
>CALBSL010000178.1 GCA_937968025.1 uncultured bacterium | reverse complement strand
ACAACACGAACGCCAACTTCGACACGGATCGCCAGGTCGGTCTGACGCAGTTCAACAACGACCGTGGGTTCGCGAACAACAACTTCGAAAGCGACCGGACGTTCAACACGAACCGCGACGACACGGCGACCAACAATCTTTTCCGCCTGACCGGGATTGGAACGAACGCGGCGGGCTCGGTCGGCGCGGCTAGCACGAACAACGCCAACAACGTCTCCAACATCTACGGCGCGCAGGGCGACAATAACGCGGCCTATGCGGCGGCGAACGGCGCTCAGAACGGCAGCGTCATCAACGCTATCGGGGGCGCGGCTTCCAACATCTTCAGCCGGTACGCCAACGGCGGGACGGGCTCGGGTCTTGGTGCTGGCGGTTCGACGGTCGGGCAGGCGTGGGATAACTACACCGGCGGCGGCTTCGTGCAGCCAACGAGCGCCAACTTCGTCAACCGTGGCATTTCGGGGGTTAATTTCTGATGGCCTTCAACATCTTCAACGCCACGATGGACGTTCTGGACAACAACCAGCGTACCTACGACGCCTCGTACAACCGCACCGACAAGGCGTTCAAGGACGTGGCCGCCCGCAAGGCGGGGATGGCCCTGGCGCTCTGGTCCATGACGATCCTGGTCGGTCCCATCGCCGGGCCGCTGCTGGGCGGCGCGTTCCGTATCGGGTTTGGTGGCGGGGGTCGCGGAGGGTTCGGTGGTGGGAGTCGTGGGGGTTTCGGCGGCGGTAGCCGTGGCGGCTTCGGTCGCGACCGTCAGGCGTTCCCATCCTCCATGCACCAGGCAACCTGTGCGGAATGCAGCGCTTCTTGCGAAGTTCCCTTCAAGCCAAATGGCAAGAAGCCGGTTCTCTGCAGCAACTGCTTTAAGAAGGGGAGTGGTGACCAAGGTGGTCGCTTCGAACGTCGCGCTCCAAGCCGTGACTTCGGCGGAGAACGCTCCTACACGGCGCAGGAAGGCGCAAACGCCCGTCCAACGCTCCGTAATGAACAGTTCGAGATCTTGAACGACAAGCTCAACACGATCCTTGAGTTGCTCAACGACGACGCGAAGTAAGAAAAAGCCCCGACTTAGGTCGGGGCTTTGCTTATGAACCAAAACCCGGTCAATCAACCAAACGTGCTAAAACATTGCCAGCATCTTGACAAAAGGCTATCTTCGATGTACAATATCGAACTGATTCTTACGTGTTCAAGTGTGCAATCAGCTTAGGCGTAAAGGCGGTTAGCCTGAGGTTCCGATACGGTGTCGGGACGAGGGGCGAACCTCATCGAACGAGGTAGCGATGTCACAGACAGATGCTTCGAATGTGGATGATGAGAATTCGCCGCGCTTGGCTCCGGTCGTCTACGCTCAACCCCCGCTCGAGGAGTTGAGGCGTCGCTTTCCGGTATCCATACACCCCTACTACATCGCTCAGCGGCGGTTCGAACCGATTGCGCTTTGCGAGGGTGTTCCCGGGGTGCATTACGGTTCGGCGGGCTCAGCACCTGTCGAGGTCGATTTCAAGCGTATTCTCCTGATTGGTCGCGCTTGGTTTATTGACGAGCTCCTTCCTGTGATTGACCGCAACCACTTGCGGCTCGCGGGCTATGAGGAGTTGCTCTGCTACGATGAGAAGTACTCCCTTGAGAAGAGGATGTACCCACTCATCGCTCCTGGCTCTACGCTGCGCTGGAACGGTCGTCGATATGTGCCGTATGTGTTCGATGATGGCGGTGGTGGTAGGCTCGGGCTGCACTCCCTTGGTCGCCCCCTCACGTCCGGCACCAGAATCCTCGTCGTGCCCAAGTAGCACTTCGAAACCTCGGTTGATACCTCCCTGATAGACTATCTGGAAGCGTATCGGACGGGGTTCTTTTTTTGTGTGCTGCGCATGAGCTTGCGCTTTTCTCAATTTTTTGGTTGAATGAGGCACTTCTATGGACCACGGAAACGTTCTCATTCGCTTTAGCGATGTCTCCTTTGGCTACGACGAAAACCACCTCCTGTTAAACGAGGCGAGTTTTTCCGTTCGTGAAAACGCCAAAATCACCCTGATGGGGCAAAACGGTGCAGGGAAAAGTACCCTTTTTAAGCTCATGACCGGGGTCTACAAGCCGCTTGAAGGCGCGATTCATATTCAAAAAGGGGCAACGATTGCCACCGGTCACCAAGTGATTCCTCGTGATCAACTCGACTGGACCGTACGCGAGTATTTTGCGAGCGCCTTCCCTGAAATCAAGTACGATCTCGATCGACGCATCGCCGATGTGCTTGAGGTCGTCAACCTGCACGCGCCGCTGGAGAAGCCGTTGCGTGAGTTCTCTGGTGGGCAGCAAGCGCGTTTACTGTTGGCGCATGCGCTCATTCAAGAACCAGATATTTTGCTCTTGGACGAGCCAACGAACAACCTTGATACAGAAGGGATTGAGCACCTCACAGGGTTTTTGATGATGTATCCAAAAACGGTGCTCGTGATCTCTCACGACGCCGACTTCTTGAACGCCTTCACCGAAGGGGTGTTGAACCTCGACGCGCATACCGGCAAGGTCGAGCAGTACGTCGGTAACTACTTTAACGTGGTGGAAGAAATCGCTGCCCAGCTTGAACGTGAACGCATGCAAAATGCGCGTTTGTTGAAAGATATTCAGGATCGTAAGGACAAGGTGAACTTCTTCGCGCACAAAGGAGGAAAGATGCGCAAACTCGCGAGCAAACTTCGTGAGCAGGTGGAAGAGGCGGAAGAAGAGATGGTGGATGTGCGTCGCGAAGACAAAACCATTCGTGATTTTGAGATTCCTGCCCAGCCGTTCTCGGAAGCGATTGTTCAGATCACCTCGGTACAGGTAGTGGATCGGCACGAACCCGTACGTCTTCCCTTGGAAATGACGTTGCGTAAAGGGCGCCGTTTACAGATTGCGGGTCCAAATGGGATCGGGAAAACCTCGTTGTTGCGTGCCCTTGCAGATCAGACGGATGAAGGGATGAAGATCGCTCCGGAGGTGAAGGTTGGTTACTATCGTCAAGATTTTTCCGGGTTGGATTTTGATCAGACAGTGTACGAATCCCTTGCGTCCGTGATGGAAATCGAGTCGATGGAGCGTTTGCGTGCCGTCGCCTCCGAGTTCTTGCTCGATTCCAAGGTGATTCGGAATAAAGTCGGGTCGCTTTCAGAGGGGCAGAAAGGATTGCTCTGTTTTGCGCGCTTCGTGTTGCAGTCGCCGGGGTTGCTCATTCTCGATGAGCCAACGAACCACATCAACTTCCGTCACTTGCCGGTGATTGCCCGTGCACTCGAAGAATATAAGGGTGCCATGATTCTGGTGAGTCACGTACCTGACTTCGTGAAGGAGATCCGTTTTGACGAGACGTTGGATTTGGGGGAGCTGTTGCGCCGATCGAAGCGGTAAGAAAAACAAGGCTTAGGGCCTTGTTTTTCTTTGAGATGTTCAACAAGCACAAAAAATCCCCTCTGCATCAAGAGGGGAGAGAGGCGCCCTCCAAATCCCGCCAGCGAGCCAGGGTGAGGGTTCGTGCGCGTGATGAGTAGGCAATCGGCATGATGCCATCGCCGAGCGTGTCGAGCAGCGCGAGCCAATGAGTAGCAGTTTCTGCACCTGTTCCTGAAGCGAAATCTTCAGCAAAGTGCGTGAGAACCACTCCGATGAGCAGGCTGATGCTCGTTTCTCCTTCCGTGATCGATGTGACGGGATCCGTGAGCCAGCGAACGATCTCGCCGTAGCGCCAGTAGCGCCAGGCTTGATCGCGGATGTCGGCTTGAGTACTGGTCCGTAGCGACCAGGTGAGCCGATCCTTCCAAGGAATGGTCGTCGTCGTCAGGACGAGGCTGCCAATGGCGCGTTCCGCGAGCGCTTGGGTGACGCTATCCACGAGGAGTGGGTTGAGGGTGTCGCCACGCAGAAAGGAGTGTGTAGTCAGTACGCCATCGCCGTCGAGAGCTGCAGACCACGCCTTTCTGTGGTGCTGGGTGATCTGATCGACCGACCGACGGGTGTAAAACGCGGCCCGCACCCGCTCAATGGCACGGAGCCAGCGTTCCGGGGTTTGAAGATCGCGCAAGAGAGTGGAGGATGTATCGGCGGCATGGCCACCCTTTTCTCCAAAACGATGCGCTCGTGTGAAGGCAGTTGTCACACACCGATGAAAGTGAGCTTCGATGGAAGGGGCGGGTGGTTCCATGGCGATTCTCCCGGTTCCATAGAAACATGGTTTTTGCAAGCAGACAAGCCTTGACCTACCTCGTCGAAGCGGCAGGAACGCCGTATACTCAAAGGGTACGTCTCACTCTTCTCATGATGTGTGTATGCGTATTCGCGAATGCCTAGAGCCCGTGGCGGTGACGGTTCCTGTTGGTGCTTTTTATCGAGATGTGGCACGGCTGTTGTATGAAAGCGGCCATCACGTTGCCTACGTCGTTGATGAGTCAGGAGCGCTTGTTGGCGTCGTGTCGGAACACGACCTCTTCCGGATTCTCTATCCGTTTTACGGGAGCTACTACGTGAATACAGAATTATACACCGATCCGCTTGAGCGAGAGCAGAAAATTCGCGAAGTGCAGTCCCATCCGATTGAGCGGTTTATGCAGCGAGAGGTGCATGCTGTTCACCCGGATGATCCGGTGATGCGTGTTGGCGCGACCATGCTCGCAAAAAATCTGCGTCGCATGCCCGTGGTTGATCAGGGAGTGATTCTTGGAACGGTGACACGGCAAGCGATTTTTCGTGCCTTGTACGAGACGCATATTCGTACTGAGCATCCCGCTGCATAAGTACACAGATGGTGAGAATGAAAAAACCCCGATCACATGATCGGGGTTAGTCGTGTTCGTGGACGACCGAACCAACAGGGGCGAAGATCCCGGGGTCGCGAGTCTGCGCACGCTTGATCGCCGGACCGAGGAAGACGGATGCGAGCAGAATGGTTGCCACCATCGACATGACGGCGACGGTCATGATCTCCGCGGAGAAGAGGTGCGAGGCGAGTCCCATGTTGGCCATGACGAGGGCGACCTCGCCACGCGCGAGGGCGCCCCACTGCAGCGTCGCGGCATCAATGCCGCGACCACCAAACCGGGCACTGATCCACTTGCCGAAGACGAGGGCTCCCACGCCGGTGAGCAAGAGGAGCATCGGCTTGGGATGCAGGAAGAGCGAGATGTTCGCCTTCATGGCGACGCTCGCGATGAAGACGGGGACGAGGGTGTACTTCACGCCCCGCAGCAGATGCTCGACGCCGTGCTCCTCCGTGTCACGCGGGAACTCCTTGAAGTGCACGGATGTCAGGAAGACGCCGCCGGCATACGCTCCCATGAGCGGCGAGAGCCCCCATGCCCACGCAAGGAAGGTGAACGTACTCGCGGAGAAAAGGGCGAGCATGAGCCGCATGGCTTCATGGTCGTTGAGCTTCGCGAGGAAGCTTGAGAAGCGGGGGGCGAGGATGTGGCCAGACGTCAGTGCGGCGGCAAAGAACGCGATAGCTTTGCCGAGGAGCAGCAAGATATCAGCAATCCTGACTTGCCCGCCACCCGACATCCCATTCAGCGTCGTCAGGATGAGGAGTCCGATGATGTCATCGATGGCGGCGACCGCCATGACGAGTTGCGCTGTCCGTGAGGACAGGATCCCTGCGCTCTTGAAGAAGATCGCGGCGACGCCGAGTGAGGTTGGTGTGAACATCGCCGCCACGAGGGTACGCCCAAGGGGGCTCAGCTCCGGATACAGCGCCGGGAGGGCGATGTAGATCAGGATTCCCGGCACCAGGACGCCGATTAGCGCGATCACGGTACCACGTCCCGCGTTCTGGATGAGGGTTGGCAGCTCGGTTTCGAGGCCGGCTTCCGTGAGGAGGAACCAGACCCCGACGCCGCTCACCATCTCGAGAGCGGTGTGCAGGTGGAAGCGAGGATCATGAAGGGTGTGTTCCACCACGTCTTTGATCCCCGGAACGTTGGTGAGAAGGATCCCGACCAGAATCCAGCCGATCGTATCCGACAGTCCGAGTCGACGTCGGACGAGTCCGCCCACGGTCTGAGCGGCGAGAGAGAGCAGGAAGAGGCACGGTAGAATCACGGCGAGCTGCTCTTCATGGCTCAGGGTGGCGCCGGCGGTGTGTCGTTGGGCGATGGCCGCCAGCAGCATCGAACAGAGGAGGGCGATGGCGATGGATAGCGCTTTCACGAGGGGCTCCAGGGGGTTGAGAGGAAAGAACGAACGAGCTGCCTGAGTATGCATAATTTTGCCCCGCTTGCCAAGGCTTGCTCTCCCCATGCGCGAGGGGTACGCTCTCGGCGCTTCCTATGACGCCCACCCTTCTTTGGAAGATTCGTGCCATCATCATTGCTACATCAGTGATGGGGTTGGGCGTATTTACTGGGGTCGGGTGGGGGTTGGATCGGTATTTTGGGACGAGACCGCTGTTCTTGGTGCTCGGTATCGCTCTCTCATTTCCGCTCGTGAATGTGCTTTCTATACGGTTTACTCGTCGTTTTCTCGCTTCTTCGTAATATCATTGTATGCTCGAAGTTTCTGTTCCAGCCCCGATCGTCGCCCATCTTGGGTCGATCCCCGTATCAAATGCCGTGATTGCGGCGTATGTCACGACCGGGTTTCTTGTCCTCTTTGCGCTCTATGTTCGACGTCGCCTGTCCGCTGTGCCGGGTCGGGCACAGGCAGCACTTGAATTAATTTTTGAATATATCGACGAGCAACTCACGCAAGCGTTTGGTGGAAAGAAGGAAGGACGAGCGTTTTTCCCTTTTGTCATGACGCTGTTGCTGTTCATCGCGCTTGCGAACCAGTTGTCTCTTTTTCCGATCTTGTTTCAGGTGCTGGTTGAAGGAAAACCACTCATGCGTCTGGCGACCTCTGATTTGAGCGAAACGCTGACCCTTGGGCTCTTGGTCGTTCTGTTATCACATGTCTTGGCGCTGATCGTTTCGCCAATCCGACATATTGGAGGGTATTTCCGCTTTGGGGCTCTGCTCAAGGTTCGTTCGCTGAAGGATTTAGGTGGCGCGCTCATCGAGGTGTTTCTCGGCTTGATGGATATCATTGGCGAGTTCGCCAAGATCGTTTCTATCTCCTGTCGTTTGTTCGGAAACCTGTTCGCGGGAGATGTGATGGTCGCCGTGATCATCAGTCTGTCCACGTTTACGCAGTTCCTCGTGCCAATTCCGTTTATATTCTTGGGGCTCTTCTCCGGGATCGTGCAGGCGTTCGTCTTTACGCTCCTCACGATCCAGTTCCTCGCAGGACCGGTTAATTCTGCTCGTGCGCATCGTGAAGAGCGTGAGCAGGCCAAGCGAGAGGCGTCTTCCGCGGAGAGCGTGGGCGTCGCGGTGTAAGGCGGAAATACGCTGGTGTCTCGAGGCAGAGGGCGTAGATGCGTCTTCCCCTCGAGATGGCAGCTGTCATCGAGAGTATAGATTTTACCCATTTTTCTTCAATTCTGTATGGATCCAATCGTCGCGAAGGTGTTGGCAGCAGGTATTTGTATGGGGCTCGGAGCTATCGGTCCGGCTATCGGTGAAGGGATGGTTGCCGCAAAAGCCATGGAAGCGATGGGTCGTAACCCAGCGGTCGCCGATAAGATGATGTCGAACATGATTGTGGCCATGGCCGTGTGTGAATCGACGGGTATCTACTCGCTCGTGATCGCGCTCATTATTCTGTTCGTCGCGTAGTTCTACGTATGGAAGCCTTTAGTCGTTTAGGGATCGATGGTTGGAGCATGTTGCTCTACCTGGTAAACATCGGGCTTCTGCTTGGATTGCTTACGAAGTTGTTGTACAAGCCGCTCCTTCGGGTCATGGACGAGCGTCGTGACACGATCGAGAAACAGTTGAAAGAGACGGAGCATCTACGCAAAGCGTTCGAAGCGGAAAGCAAAAAACAGGCGAAAGAGACGAAAGAGCTTGTTCTCAAAATGCAGGCAGAAGTCATGATGGCGAAATCACAGGCAGAAACTCGCGCGAAAGAACTGATGGCCGAGGCGGACGCTGAACGCGAACGTCTGCTTGATGCGGCCCGCGCTGAGGCGGAACAGGTGAAGCAAGGTGTGCTCAAAGCCGCTGAAAAGGAGACACAAAAGCGGATCGAGCAGACGATTCTCCATGTGCTGCAAAACAAGCTTCCTCAGGAGGTGGTGCAGGAGAGCGTGAAAGCCGCCTGGAAAGAGCTGTATTCCTAATCGTATGATCCAAGCGCTGTTTCGTGCGGTTCTGAAGGATGCGATCACCTGTCTTCATGAGAAGGCGATCTTTGCGTCGACAAAACAACCGCGTGAACAGCGTGTGCGTGCGGCGCTCGGCGTGAGCTATCCAACGGGTCTCGTGGACTATCTCTCAACGGTTGATGCTGAGCATTGGGCGAAGGATCTCGTGGCCGTGCTTCCGGTGGTGGCGCGTCGCGATTCCCGACTCGTTCCGTCGATACAGCTTCCAGCGGAGGCATCGCACGGTCCGCGGTTTGCGTTGCCCCCAGGGTTTGCTGATCTCGGATTTTCGCCCGAGATGGTGTCGGATCTTGAAGCGGTATTGAACGCGGCCTTACCAGAAGAACAGCAACGTGCACGCAACGGCTTCGTCGAAGCGGTGCAGCAGGCGTGCGTCGTTGAAATTCCGGAGCAGCTCCTCGGATCTGTTGTTGGGAAAGACGTGACTTCTTCGCTTGATCAGTGGATGAGAGAGGTCCGCGCTCAGTCTACGGAACAGGCGGTGCTACGAGCTATCCAGCAATGGATCGCCACCGATCGAGGGGTGCCATCGCCGCTCGTACAAACGCCACTCCCACTTGATGAGTCCGTGCGTTCGACCATTCGTGCGGCTCTCGCCGTTCGGTATCCGGCATCGGTCACCTGTTTCGAGGTCGAGCGTTCATTGGCGGGTGGAATTCGGGTATTCGTTGGTGGCGTCATGCACGATGCCAGCTGGATCAGTCAAGCCGAGCATTCATTGGAGCAATTGCACGTTCTGAGTTAGGTTACTTATTTGTATGTCTACTACGTCACTCACTGCCTTTTTTTCCGCCATTGATACGGCGCTTCAGACGGTCCCAGGGACGAACGATGCGTCGTTGGTTCGGCGTGCCGGCGTTATCCGTTCGGTGAAGGATGGAATTTTGCTCATTGACGGAATCTCGGGGGTAAAAATGGGGGAGGTTTTGCGTGTGGTTGGGACGCAGATTCATGCGCTGGTGATGCAGGTAGAGCGTGACTCCGTTTTCGCTATCGTGCTTGAACGAGGAGAGGGGATTCGTGAAGGGTTGGCGGTTGAATCACAGAACCGGTTTCTTGCCATTCCTGTGCGTGAATCCATGCTTGGTCGTGTCGTGGACCCATTCGGTGAAGCGATCGATGGTGGTTCGGCATTCTCGGATGCCGCCACCCCAATGATGCTCGAAGCTTCCGCTCCCGGTGTCATGGAGCGTTCGCCGGTGCATCAGCCCGTGCAGACGGGAATTCTGGCTATTGATGCCCTCATTCCGATTGGCCGTGGACAGCGCGAGCTGATCATTGGCGATCGTCAGACGGGGAAGACGACGGTTGCGATCGATACGATTCTCAACCAGCGCGATCAGAACATGGTCTGTATTTATGTCGCGATCGGTCAACGTGAATCGAAGACGGCTGAAGTGGTCCGTACCTTAAAGGCGCACGGAGCTCTTGGGTACACGATCATCGTGTCTGCCGGCGCCTCGAGTTCAGCGATCTCCCAGTTTTTGGCGCCCTATGCCGGTGCGGCGATCGGTGAGTATTTTATGAAGCAAGGGAAGGATGCTCTCGTGATCTACGACGATCTTTCGAAGCATGCCGTTGCGTATCGTGAAGTATCGTTGTTGCTTCGCAAACCACCGGGACGCGAGGCCTATCCTGGTGACGTGTTCTACATTCACTCACGCTTGCTTGAACGCGCGGCAAAATTAGACGCTGCGCTCGGCGGAGGATCGCTCACGGCGCTGCCTATTGTGGAAACACAAGCAAACGATGTGTCAGCCTATATTCCAACCAACGTCATCTCTATTACAGATGGTCAGATTTTCTTGGAATCCTCGCTTTTTAACCAAGGTATTCGTCCAGCGATGAACGTGGGTATTTCTGTTTCGCGCGTTGGGAGTGCGGCCCAAACAAAAATCATGAAGAAAGTGTCAGGGACGATTAAGCTCGACCTCGCACAATACTATGAACTCGCAGCCTTTTCACAGTTCTCAAGCGAGCTTGATGCGACAACCAAGCAGCAACTTACTCGCGGCGAGCGTGTGGTTGAAGCGTTGAAGCAGAAGGCGCATAAGCCGTACACGCTGTGGCAGGAGGTGGTTGTGGTACGCGCAGCAACCGGCGGACACCTTGACGCACTTCCAAAACAGGAGGTGGGCAAGGTCCTTGAAGAGGTGCTCGACCTCTTCGAGATTCAAGAAGCGACCACGGTCGCAACGATCTTGCGCGAAAAAGCCCTGACGGATGAGGTGAGTCAAGCGATCGAAGCGTTCTTAAAGCACTTCTTCGCCTCGCGTCGTGGTCAGGTGTAATACGTTCTCCCATGCCATTTCTCGTTGAACTACAGCAGAAGATGGGGTCGGTGCGGAACACCCGCAAGATCACCAAAGCCATGGAGCTGGTCGCGGCAAGCCGCATGAAACAGTTTCAGCGCAAGGCGTCCGGTTCGCGGACGTATGCTTGGAGTTTGTTACGGGCGCTTGAGCAGGATGTGGCATCCGTGCGTGAGACAGCATATGGAGCAGAGCGAACGGAGGGATTTGTCCTGTTCGTTCTCCTCACCTCGGATAAGGGGTTGTGTGGCGCCTTAAACCAACAGCTCCTTCGTGCGCTCTGGCGCTCACCGCGTTGGACGTCATTGTCCGCGGAGCATCGTCGACTCTTCACGATCGGAAAAAAGGGGACGGAAGCGGCGGCGCATCAGGGGGTTCCTGTTATTGGCTCAGCGGATGGCTTGAAAGAGCAGCTCACCGTCCTTGAGGCGATGGAGGTGATTGATCAGATTCTTGGGTATTGGGATCGGGGTGAAGCGCGAGAGATCGTGCTCGTCGCTCCGCACTATGTGAACCCATTCGTCTTTCATGCGCAGCTCAAAACGTACCTCCCATTCTCCGAGGCGATGATTGCAGAACAGACCGTTCACGCCCCGGAAGAGGCGCGTACGAATCTCTTAAAAACAGGTGTCGCCTTTCATGAGCCGGATCAGTCTCGTGTCCGTGACGTGCTCGCCCAGCAATTGATCGAATCCCTGTTTTTGCAAGCATTCTTTGAACTGAAAGCAACAGAGTACTCAAGTCGTATGGTGGCAATGAAGAATGCCTCGACCGCGGCGGATGAATTGCTCAAGCAGCTATCCCTCGCCTATAACAAGGCTCGTCAAGGCGCTATCACTCAGCAGCTCGCAGAATTAACTGGCGGAAGTCTCGCTCTCGAATCCTAATCCTATGTCATCCAAATCTACGCATCCCGTTGGTCGAATCGTGCGTGCGGTCGGTGTCGTTATCGACGTGGCGTTCACGAACCATATCCCAGAGCGGTATTCCGCTCTCGTTGTTCAGGGAATGACATCTGAGCTCGTGCTTGAGGTGCAATCGCACATTGGTGACGGGGTCGTCCGCGCGATCGCCATGGCCTCAACGGACGGGGTATTTTCTGGGCAAGAAGTGATCGATCTGGAATCACCGATCACGGTTCCTGTGGGTGAAGAGACGCTTGGCCGTGTCTTTAACGTCGTGGGAGAAGCGATCGACGGAAAAGGTCCTGTGGGGAAGAAGGGAACGAAGCGCGCCTCGATTCACGCTGCGCCGCCCTCGTTCGCTGAACAGAGCGCCGCGACAGAGGTCTTTGAAACGGGCATCAAAGTGATCGACCTCTTGGTGCCATTTATCAAAGGAGGAAAGATTGCGCTGTTTGGTGGGGCCGGCGTCGGAAAGACGGTGATCATGCAGGAGTTGATCCATAACGTCGCTATGGCACACGGGGGCTATTCCGTGTTTGCAGGTGTTGGCGAACGTACACGTGAAGGAAACGATCTCATTCGTGAAATGCATGAATCTGGCGTGGCAGACAAAGTGGCGATGGTGTTCGGTCAGATGAATGAGCCGCCGGGAGCGCGTATGCGTGTGGCGTTCACCGGTCTCGCGATTGCTGAGGCGTTTCGTGATCAAGGAAAAGATATTTTGATGTTCGTGGATAACATGTTCCGCTTTACCCAGGCCGGAGCGGAGGTGTCAGCGTTGCTCGGTCGTTTGCCTTCAGCGGTCGGATATCAGCCGACCCTCGCCACAGATATGGCGCAGCTGCAAGAACGTATCACCTCGACCAAGACGGGGTCGATTACCTCGGTGCAGGCGGTCTACGTTCCGGCGGATGACCTGACGGACCCAGCGCCAGCAACCACCTTCTCACACCTTGATGCGACCATCGTGCTCTCGCGTAAGAGTGCGTCGATGGGGTTGTATCCAGCCGTTGATCCGCTTGACTCGTCCTCCACCGCCCTTCGTGAATCCGTGGTGGGTGAGGAGCACTACCAGATAGCAAACGGCGTTCGACAAACGTTGCAGCGGTATAAGGAGTTGCAGGATATCATCGCGATTCTTGGAATGGATGAGTTGTCTGATGCGGATAAACTCTCTGTCGCTCGTGCGCGTAAAATTCAGCGCTTCTTAACCCAGAACTTCTTCGTTGCTGAACAGTTTACGGGAACGCCTGGACAGCATGTATCACACGCAGAAACGGTGCGTGGATTCAAGGGGATTCTTGAAGGGGCCTATGATCACATCCCGGAATCATTCTTCTACATGGCGGGAACGATTGAAGAGGTGATCGAGCGCCACGCCAAGGCGAGCGCCTAGACTATGCGCGTTGTCCTTCGTACTCCTGAGCAGGAATGGGTGTTCTCAGAGGCGGTTTCTACGAGCTTGATCACCGAAGGGGGCGCTATTCAGATCTTCTCGGGACACGCTTCTCTCCAGGGAAGCGTCATCCTCTCGCCGCTGCGTATCGAGCTCCCGCATGGTGAAGAAGACTTCGTCATCCGTCGTGGCGTTGTCTGCGTCGATCAAGAGCAAGATGAAGTGCTGATACTCGTATACAAGGCAGAGCAGCGAGCGTCGCTCGACTTTGAAACAGCTCAGCAGTATCTGCAGGTGCTCCTCGGCGCCCTTGAACAGCGCGAGTCGCTAGGTCCATACCAGATCGCCTTTTTGGAAGGCGAACATGCGGCAACGGTGGCGTACATTGCGGTCAAAAAACACGGGTAATCCCGTGTTTTTGTTCGTTTCTAGTGCTCAGCGAGGGTCATGCCGGCGCGTCTTCCGGTAGCCCAAGAAGCTTGCAGGTTAAATCCGCCGGTAAATCCGTCGATATCGAGAATCTCGCCCGCAAAAAAGAGTCCGGGGCAGATCTTTGATTCCATAGTGCTCGGATTCACTTCATCAAGCGGAATACCGCCCGCGGTGACGAATTCATCGCCCGCTCCTCGCCCTACCACGGTAAGCGGAATGGCTTTGATCCAGCGGCAAGCAGCTTGAATCTCGTCTTTTCGCAGATCGGCGGCGTGTTGGTCGGTGGAGATCTTGCAGAGGTGACACAGAAGAAGGGCGAGCGTTTTGGGGATCAAAAACGCGAGAACGTTGTCTGGAGTTTTTTTCCCATGTTCATGACGTAGTCGTTCGAATTGTTGGAGTAGCTGCTCGAAGGACATATCGGGCAGCAAATCCAGGGTGATGTGGAGCGGCGCGCGTTCATCGTAGGTTTCAAAGGCGATCATTCCTGAGAGGGCGAACACGGCTGGACCTGTGATGCCTTTATGGGTGAACATGAATGGCCCGGTGCGTACGTAGCGGGTTTTGCGCTCTACGGTGATGCTCGCGCGTTCGAAGCTCATACCGCTTACCTCCTTTACCCATGTCTCCCTAGTGAAGAACGAGTTTAAACTTGGGGCGAGGGGAGTGAGCGTGTGGCCAAGCGCTTGTGCGAAGGCGTAGCCGTCTCCCGTTGAGCCAGTATGGCGGTACGCTTGCCCCCCTGTGGTGAGGACGAGTCGATCGGCATACAGAGGCTCAGCCTGATCTTTCAGCGTAAGGATGAACCCTTCGCCTTGTTTTGCTACTCGCGTGACGTTTGATTTTGTGAGGATACGAACGCGGTCATCGTGGCTGAACAGACGTTCAAACACCCCAACAACATCGCGACCGTTGTCAGATTGCGGAAACACCCGGAGATCTTCCTCGGTTTTGAGCGGAACGCCCTGTGCTTCAAACCAGGCGTAGACATTCGCGGGTGGAAAACTATGCATCGCCGACAGGAGAAACTTGTGTCCG
>CALBSL010000177.1 GCA_937968025.1 uncultured bacterium | reverse complement strand
ATACGGCGACCACCGAGATCTACACAGGCGAAGACACTCTTTCCCTACACGACGCGCTTCCGATCTTACGAAGATGCGGGGGCGTTTCTTGGTGATATAGCGCTGTACGATGATATTGTGGCGGCAAGACAAGAGGCGGGAACCGTCGATCAGGAACGGTTGGTCCTCTCAACGATTCATCAAGCGAAAGGGTTGGAATGGGATGCGGTGTTTGTGATTCATTTAGCCGACCAGAGCTTTCCGAGTCGTCGAGCGTTAAATGAAGAAGGTGGAATGGAGGAAGAGCGTCGGCTGTTCTATGTGGCGGTGACGAGAGCGCGCCGTGACCTCTTTTTGACGTATCCGATGACCCTTGGGTTTGATACTCTCCAATTTCAACAGCCGAGCACCTTCTTGGAGGAGGTTTCTCAGCGCTTATTCGACCGTGTCGAGCTACGTGATCCGCATGCGGCACGTGGGTTTTTGACGTCACGAA
Source organism: uncultured bacterium (assembly GCA_937968025.1). Lineage (GTDB taxonomy): Bacteria > Patescibacteriota > Patescibacteriia > 2-12-FULL-60-25 > 2-12-FULL-60-25 > JAGOUA01. The sequence goes on along the minus strand of CALBSL010000177.1, from coordinate 1,942 downwards.
CACCATCGCCATGGGATGGGGGAGATGAGTGGGGTGGATCAGATGAGCCCGTAGTTGAGCAGGATAGGTACGGGAATCGCCGATCTCCTTCTGCGGCTGTTTCAAAAACCGCCTGGAAAGCAAAACCAAACACGCCTAAACCAACGGCCGGAGCGTCATTTTTGCGGTCTGTTGATGAGTTGTAGGGTATGTCGATCGCTCGATTTCGTGGCCCAGGGCACCCGGATGCGGTGTGCGACCTGATTGCAGCAGCCTTGGCAGAGGCCTATCTTGAGCGTGATGCTCAGGCTCGAACGCGCTTTTGTGTGACAGGTGGACGTGAAAGCGTATTCGTTGATGGCGATCTCGTCTCAACGGCGGATTTTGATGCGGCGCCCATCGTGCGACGCATTATCGCGGCGGTGGATCCGGTACTGTCGTTTGAGCCGTTTCTCACCTGTGACGCCGTGCAGACGGAGTTTTTACCGCACGGCGCCAGTGCGGATCCGTGCATTATTATTGGGTATGCAACGGCTGAAACCCCCAGCCGCCTTCCTCTTGCGCAGCACCTCGGTCGACAATTGATGCAGGCTATTGAACGGCGTCGCACGCAAGAAGAAGATGGATTCGTTCTCGGCTCTGATTACGATCTTCTCTTGGATGATGCTCGCCGAGAGGCAACGATTCGTATGGAAGTGGCCACGGAAGAACATATTCCGCAGGTTGAGCGACTCCTGCAAGGCTTGGTTGATGCGCACCTGTCGGGATGGAAATTGCGCATGGCGGGAAAGGGGATTCTTGGCACGAGCGGCCTTCGTCGTCGATCCGGAGCGTCTGGACGTACGTCATCCGCGGATCAAGGATCATCGCATCTGCCGGCATCGGCGTCCGGTATCGGTTCGGTGGTGCGGCATCCGGCCAACCTCGGCGCGTGGCTCGCGCGTGCGACGGCTTGTCGATTGGTGGATGGGGGCAAAGGTCGCGGGGTGTTGCTCGTGCTTCGCTGGGATCCGTATGAAACCAGGCCGCAACTCGTCTCCGCACGAAATGAACGTGGTGAGGATCTTGCTCCACTGGTAGATGTGGCGTCGTTTGATCTGCTACTTCCGCATTCGGAGTTTGTTCGATCGGGATTGCTTGTGGACCAGATTCGAGTGGATTGGGATTCTACGATCGAGCTTCCTTGGGAGAAGGGACGAGCGAATGAGTAGACAAACGGTCGATGATTTTATACGCTAGCTCTACTATGCTCGCACGTTCTCTTGCGGTGGCCGGGATCCTCTGCGGATCCTTCGTCTTGTTTGGTGCTGGATGTCAGACGCCGTCTGCTCAAGCTCCAACCACCACCCCTGTTTCTTCTGATTCTCCAAGTACAACCGTTCCCGTTATGTCTCAAACATTAGCCTTTCCAGGCATTCGCCCATCTGCGGAGCTCGCTAAAAAAGTCCGTATCTCCACCACCAAGGGGGATATCTTGATCCAGGTTGAGCCTGATCTCGGTCCAAACGCTGCCTCAAACTTCGTGTATTTGGTCGAGCAAGGATTCTACCAGGGTACGATTTTTCACCGTGTCATTCCAGGCTTCATGATCCAGGGTGGCGATCCAACCGGTACCGGCATGAGTGGCCCAGGCTACACAATCCCGGACGACAAGGTGAACTTGCCAATAAAGCGTGTTCCGGTCGATAACGGCGTCGCTTCCTTCCCGATGTACACCAAGGGGACCGTCGCGATGGCGCGCACCATGGCCAAGAACAGTGCTGGTTCGCAGTTCTTCATCATGGTGAACGACAACGCTCTTGATCCAGTGTATGCGGTCTTCGGTCATGTGCTCGAAGGGCAAGACATCGCCGATGCGATCGCTGCCGCCCCTCGTGACGAGCAGGACCGTCCGCTCGACGAGATCAAGATGATCAACGTCACTATCGAATAACATCCCCATGAAACACCTACGCTCTCTCCT
>CALBSL010000176.1 GCA_937968025.1 uncultured bacterium | reverse complement strand
GCGCCGACTATGTTCTCTTGGGGGAGCGTGGTCCTCTTTGTGTGCTCGAAGCGAAAAAGGACGACATCGATCCATACGATGCAAAAGATCAGGCTCTCGGTTACGCTCAAAACGTCGGCGCCCCTTTCATCATTCTTTCAAATGGAGAAATTCACTATTTTTGGAATTATACGCGAGGAGACGAAGACGCGTATCGGATTGAGCGGCTGCCTTCCTTGAAGGATCTAGAGCGGTTGCGCTTGAAGAACCTGCAGCCACCCCGACCTCTTTCTACAGAGGTATTGACCCCAGAATACCTGTTTAAAGTAGCGCCGGGTTATAGAATGCGCGGATACCAGATCCGCGCGCTAGACGCGATCGCGAAAGAGTTTGATCAAGTTAAGAAGCGGAAGTTTTTACTTGAGATGGCAACGGGAACTGGTAAAACACTGATGTGCGCTGCACTGATCAGACGTTTTTTGGAAACACGCAATGCCGAACGAGTTTTATTCATCGTTGATCGCATCGAGCTCGCCAAGCAAACGCTTGAAACATTTGATGTCGTTTTACGTGACTACAAGCCTGTTATTTTTAAAACCGCTCGCAGGAAGCCCATGGAGCTCATGGGGTCGAGCGTTGTGATCGCTACGATTCAGTCCCTCCAAGTCGATCGTCGCTATCGTGAAGAGTTTACTCCCTACCACTTTGATCTCGTGGTAAATGACGAGGCTCATCGTTCTATTTACGGCGATTCTCGGGAAGTTGTTCAGTACTTTCAGGCTACACGTGTAGGTCTAACGGCCACGCCGAAGGCGTATCTCAAGAATGTTGACTTGGAGAAGCTTGCGCAAGACGAACCGAAGACGCTCGAAGCCCGTCAGCTGAGAGATACCTATCACTATTTTGGTTGCAAGCCAGGTGAGCCGACGTATCGTTACGATATTATTGACGCCGTGAAGGATCCCGAGGGGCCGTTCTTAGTGTTGCCAAAAATTTATGATATTCGTTCGGAAATAACCACCCAGGCACTTGCTGAAAATGGTTGGACGGTAAGCATCAATGAGGAAGAGGAGAGCTACAAGGTGAACCAGCTGGAAAAAGAAATCTTCATCCCTGAGCGAAACCGGTTAATTTGTGAGCAGTTTCTACAGCATGCCCTGAAGATGCCGAATTCAAGTGAAATCGGCCGCACGGTCATTTTTGCCGTCAATCAACGGCATGCCACAGAGCTCACGAAGATCCTGAACTCCATCATTCCGAACGTCGCCATAA
>CALBSL010000175.1 GCA_937968025.1 uncultured bacterium | reverse complement strand
GATACAGCCAGCGATATTGTCTATATCCAGATAGGAGCTCAAAATTTACCTGTCCTGGGATCAGCTCGTTCCGAAGATATCGTGCCCGGTTTACCGGTATGGATAGAGGCGGTACCGGGGCGTTTATCCCCACATGTTATCACCGATATTCGTGAACGCTCAACGCGCTCACCCGTCCCGAGTGAACGTATAACCCATCGTTATATAGCCAATGGTTCATTTACCTCGTTTATGAGAGGGGCAAGTGTATGGAATGCCGACGGCCAACTGGTCGGCAGCGTCGAAACAGGTGATGCGAGTGGAATACGTATTATTCCTATCATCGGTATGTCTGGAGCTCTCTCGTCTCTTTTGTTGCGACAAGATATCCGCCATCCGAGTTTAGGTATAGTAGGAGCAGAAAGAGGCGCAGGGGAGCAAGGGTTTGTTATTCGTGCTGATCGAGCTCGAGGGCTCGTAGCAGTCGATCCCAAAGGTCCTAGCGCCAATATCTTAAAAGAAGGCGATATCCTTGAACGCATCGACCGTGAAGTCTTGGATGGTACCGCCGATCTAGGCGAGCGTCTTTTGGAGTATCGTCCAGGCACTACCTTAACGATCTATGCTCGTCGTGCCGGACAACCCTTTGAAGCCAAAGTAACACTCGGCTCTGTAACCACGAGTGAAGTGCTAAAATAATATGCCCAAGCTATTCGAAGAGGCTGAAGGCGTGATAGTATTGTAAACAAATATATGCGCGTCTCTTTTTTGTCAGCTTGGCGTCTACCCGCAGGTCTCGCCTTGATCGGTCTTGTCTTGGGACTCATTTTTTCTCTCCTCTTGCCTTTTCAACGAGCTTCCACGGTGCGCGTCTTGATAACTCAACCAAATGCTGCCGGTCTTGATCCCTATACGGCCATTAAATCTACCGAACGCGTAGCTTCAAGTTTATCTGAGCTCGTTTACACAACAACGTTTTTTGATAACGTGTTGCAAGCACAAGGTATTAATACCACCTATTTTCCTCAAGATGAACGCGAACGCCGCAAGCGTTGGCGTGAAACGGTAGAAACCTCCGTTACTCCCGGTACGGGCATCATGTCAGTAACTGCTTTTCATCCAGATGCGGCTCAAGCACGGCTGATCGTTGACGCTGTGGCACGCGAAATGGCAACTCAGGTTCCTAACTTTTTCAGCTACAGCATTCGCGTGCAGATCATTGACAATCCTCTTGAATCTCGTTGGTTTGCTCGTCCACATTTCCTGCAAAATGCCGCCTTAGGAGCGCTGCTC
>CALBSL010000174.1 GCA_937968025.1 uncultured bacterium | reverse complement strand
GAATATGCATCGCCATTATTCATCGCCTAAATGACAACGAAGACAAATTAGTTCTCGCTCCAAAAGAAATAGATTTTTCAAATGAAGAAATTCTTTCTCTGGTAAACTTCCAAGAACGGTATTTTGAATCCAGGATTATAAGATAAAACCAAAAATCTGAAGGGATTCCTCCACTTCAGATTGTTTATTTTCCACCAAGGACTTTCAATTGGAATGAAGAAAAGCAGAACTATGGTTTTACTTGCATGATATTCGAAGCTTGGATCTCTTGTTTCATCTTTTCTGCATCAAAGTTGGTAAAGGCTGTACCGGGCTGACGCACAAGAGCGCCAGTTGCCATTTTCCACATGCCATTCACTTTGTGAAAACGCTGTAATTTCAATAAGGACATTTGATCGTTTACCTTCAGCACATAGTAATATCCAGCCCAGTCCCCTTCTTCAACCAACTGAATAAACTTCACGTCAGAGCCTTTTAAGTCAGGTACAACAATTTTCAGCATTTGTTCACGATTCTGCCAGCCGTCTCTAATTTCGGCAGCGTTCTCTGGATCAGCGCCCGTAAGATCAATAGCAGCAAGGTAACGATCGGGTGTTGGATCATTAGTCAATGCTCGTGTATCGGCATACACACGTTCGAGCTGCGATTGAAGTGATTCTTGAGGATTATTTTGCATAGCGTTATTCATAGCAGGAGCAGCAGGCGGCATCGTCGAGGACGAACTCGATGAGCAACCAGCTCCCATAAAAACGAGTAAAAGTAAGGCAAGGGAAAGATGTGAAATTTTCATAATAAAGCTATGATAGCATATATGTCGTCACATAAAGAATCGTTGACTGGCTGGCAACGATGGATTGTCATGCCTCTTCTCGCTCTCACCCTTGGAGGACTGATTTGCTTTAGTGCCAGAGAAGTCTACCGCTCTTTAAAAGCACGCTTGTTTTGGCAACCCACCCCAGCCATCATTACAGACATCAAACGAATGAACAAAGGATTTCAGGATACGTACACTTACTTCTTTCAAAACCAAACCTTTAGAGGAAAAACATGGGAGAAAGGTATATTCTATTTCTCAAAACCGGGAGAAAATATAACGATCTTCGTCAATCCACAGAATCCATCAGAAAGCCTCGTACCTTCATACATTCCTTGGATACTCTTTATCATCGCCGCTCTAGCAGCAGAAGCAGGCACCGTGAGCACTATTCTATTTTCCTCACCTCGACTAAATTTACCATTCCGGACTCGCCCAAAGGCTCGCCCGCGACAATAACCACTTGGTCACCCGAAGATAATAAGGTATTATTTTTTACTTTTTCCAAGGCCGTATTAATCAATTCAGGCACTGCGGAACACATAGGCACCACAACCGGCACAACACCCCAAGAAAGATACACTTGCCGCGCAATACGTTCATGGTTTGTCAAAGCAAAAATGGGTACCGTTGGTCGCTCGCGCGACACAAAACGCACGGCCTGCCCCGACAAAGAAGCCACTAAAACGGCTTTCGCTCCAGACGCCATCGCCAAAACGCTTGCCACGTTCGTCATCGCCTCTTCCGAGTTGCGTGTTGGACGCATCTCGGTTTTCACATCATCATAAATGCTAGCTTCCGTCTCATAAATAGCTGAGGTCATAGCCTGGACAGCTTCCAAAGGATATTTTCCTGTCGTGGTTTCCCCTGACAGCATGGTCGCATCGGCATGATCGATCACCGCGTTGGCAATATCTGAAACCTCAGCACGTGTCGGACGAGGGTTACGGATCATAGAATCCAGCATCTGAGTGGCAACCACAACTGGTTTAGCTGCCCGTAAACACGCTGCCACAATTTGCTTTTGCATCATGGGCACCTTTTCCATGGCCGTCTCCACCCCCAAATCACCACGCGCCACCATAATCCCATCTGCTTCGGCAATAATTTCCTCCAAATGCTCCATAGCTTCTGCCTTTTCCACCTTTGCCATCA
>CALBSL010000173.1 GCA_937968025.1 uncultured bacterium | reverse complement strand
CTTCCGATCTCTGCCGAAGGCTTCTCCGTGCGCATCACGTCTGAAGGCGGCGTCGTCTACGATCGCAACGTCCAGTTGCAGTTGAATGGCGGCACGGCGGCTCGTATGGCGGTTTCGGAAAATGCGGCCTTCACGGGTGCATCGCTCGAATCATACAGCGCTTCCAAAGCCTGGACGCTCACCGAAGGCGAAGGTGTGAAGACGGTGTACGTTCGGTTCTACGATGGCTGTGGATTCCCTTCGAGCATGGTGCAGGTCTCGGTAGAGTACCGCGCGACACGTCCAACGACGACGCCAACGCCAACGCCTGGAACGTCTGAAGACGGTCAGGTGCTCGGCGAACGAATCGAGCTCATCGATGAGTTGATCGCGGAAGTCCGCTTTGGCCAGCGCAGCCCACGTGTGCGCACGCTTCAGTCCGAGCTCACGCGTCTTGGCTACATGCCACGCGGCTGGCGCACCACGGATTTCTACGGCACGGTGACCCGCGCCGCGGTCCAGCGCTACATTGCACAGCGTGATGCAGACCCAGTTGTCTCCGGAGGAGATGCTGAGATCGATGCCTTGATTGCTCGTACGAGCTTCGGGCAGCGCGGTGCAGATGTCACTCGTTTGCAGGACTTGCTGAAGGCAAAAGGGTTCTTCCCAGTAAACGTACGTTCCACGGGCTTCTACTTCACGATTACGCGTGATTCCGTCCGTCGGTATCAGACTTCGACCAACTAGTTGAAACAAAAAGAGGCTTCGGCCTCTTTTGTGATACAAAAACACCGAGGATTACTCGGTGGAGACGATCTGCAATCGTTTGGAAGGGTCGCCCTTCACACAGGCGCCATCACGGAGACGAAACGCCCATTGATGGAGCGGACAGCGTAGGCAAGCCTCGCCGTTTATCTGTACGACCAGTCGTGGATCAAACAGCGCTCCCTCGTGCGGACATCGCGCAGGCACGTCGTACAGGCGGCCTTCGTGCGTGATATGCAGGCGTTCCGTCGCTGGCAGCGGTGGCGATGTGCTGGCGGAGATCAAGGCAGCACGCGTACCCGCGTCCGGTCCGAAACGGAGTAGTGCGTGCAGGGTCGCATCAAACGTATCGGGGTGACGTGAACACCGGATAAGATAGGAGAGGAGCAGCGTATCGTAGTCGATCTCGCCCCGTTGGAACGCTCGCCAGTGCGCAGCGGTGACGTAGATAGTGAGATGTGGTTCGTCCGAATCATGGGCGAGTGACGGTCGACAGACCGGCGCTTCAGGAGTCAGACTGATTGTTCGTCGATGGCGCTCCTCCTGAGCGCCCACTGCCTCCAGCGTGTCACAGATGAAGAGGAGAAGGCGTGTTCGGACGGTGGCGTGCAGCTCTCGGGCGATGTTTGTGAGCTGAGCGGCAAACGCTTCGAGGTCTCGATCGTCATCTTCATTCCAGGGAGTCGTTTCATGCGGCCTTGCCGGAGCAGGCGCGCACGAGGTGAGCGTGAGTCCTGGTTCGATGATGTGAACGCCCTCGTGATCGATCTTCAGGGTCATGCAGGGTTTCGCACTGACGACCGGGTGTCTTTCCGTATGAAGTTCGTTGACCATCACGGTCCAATCGCGTGCCTCCTCGAGCTCGTTCAGGTGACGGTTGAGAGGATCAGAGAAGAGCACGGGTCCTGCAAAGGCGATCGACAGATCTGGCGACAACGTGTCGATGCCCCGCGCAAAACCATCGACAACCTGTTGCCGAACCTGGCGGACACGTTCGTGGAAATCCGGTTCCTGACCTGAAAGGTACGGAAACGGATACCCATTCGCCACGAAATTCAGCGTCGAGAGAAACAGGTTGGTGTGGCCAAGTTCACGAATGCGCTTGAGAAGGTCAGGATCAAGCCCGCAGTCGTTCGCGTTCACTACGCGACCATCCGCTGTTTCCGCAACGAGGATAGAATTGGTCCGATAGTCCGGGCGCTCCAGATGAAGGCGGATCGTCAGATCGCCGAGGAGATAAGGCTCGCCGTCTTCCAACAGGGTGACGTGCGAGCTGATGTCGCGGGCGAGGCGTTTGAGGCCTTCGTGAGCAAAGTTCCCCATGATGAGCGGCTTCTGACCGATACGTCGCAGCGTCTCAGGATGCGCGTGATCATCGTGTGCGTGAGAGAGGTAGAGGTGTGTTGCTTGCTGCGCCAGCGCGAATTGCTGCTGAATGAGGTCCGGTGTAGAGGGCCATGGAAGCCAGCTTTGCAAATGCGCACTTCCAATAAACCAAGGGTCACAGAGGAGGCGAATGGTGTTCGTCGAGATCAGTACACCAGCTTGTCCGAGGAGGAGAATGTGCATGGGTCGTACTCCGTGGGAGAGAGGAGATGAGCCAGGCGCCAATCTAGAGAAAATCGCAAGAAAAGTCAAGCATTACCAGGTGTTTGACGTGTGTCATGAGACGTGGCACGGGGTGAGTTATATGCATGCTACCGCGCTTTCACTCGCTCACCCCTCTTCGCTCGGGGTAGGGTATGGTATCCTTGGGGTAGTCGTTTCTTTTGTGCCTCGTTCTTCTCGTCGACGACGTTGGCTTCAACGGTTGAAGCACGCGTTTCTTCCTCATCATGGGAACGGATACCATCCGCATCTTTTGCGTGATCACCATTTGGCGGGGCACGCCGTCTTTTTCACCAGCATCAAAGCGATCCTGATTTTAGGGGCAACCCTCATCCCGGCAGAGGCCTTTTTAGCGCCGGATGTGTTAGCGGAGCAGGCGTCTGCCCTCATTCAGCTCACGAATCGTGCTCGTGAAGAGCAGGGGTTGAACGCGCTCACCGTTTCCTCGCTCCTCGTTCGCTCATCTGGGTTGCGTGCACATGACATGGCGGAAAAGTCGTACTTTAGTCATGTGAGTCCTGATGGGCATCGTCTTTCGTACTTTTTGAAAGCAGCGGGTTATGCGTACCGTGAAGCGGGTGAGAATTTAGCGATGGGGTTTTCTGATGCACAGGGCGCCATGCAAGGATGGTTGAAGAGCCCTACTCACCTTGCGAATCTCGTTGACCCGTCCTTTTCGGAGATTGGGATCAGTGTGGAAGGAGGGGTGATGCAGGGGAAACCAACGGTCTTTGTGGCGCAGCACTTTGGGAGTCCGTACGTAGAAACGACAGACGTCCCAATGGAGCCGGTGCAAGAGCGCCCGGTTCCAACGCAAGCTGAAATGCTCGCGCGGCAGACTCCTCCGGCAGTTGCCGGTGTGAAAGCGCCAAAAGCGCCTCCCGCCGTACCGCGGATCGAGTCTGTTCCGGCAGCGAACCGAGCGCAGAACGTGGCCATCGCTACGCCAGCGCAGCCGGCTGAGGCGAAGCCTGTACCACCAACCGCGCCAACAACAACGCCGATCACGATCGCGGCCACGCACGAGCAGGTACCGCTCGCCGATGTGACCGTTGCTCTTGATCCTGAGCGCTCCGCACTTGTCTGGCGTGACCAGGGCGCGAGTACCCGCGTAGAGGCGCGCGCGGTGCTGCATGGCGACATTGCGGCTGCCGAGGTCCTTGTTCAGAACTACGCGTTTCCGCTTCGAGCGGAAGAACCGGGGGTCTATACGGGGGCGTTCACCGTTCCAGAGTCGTCAGATGCGCTCTTTCGCGTCATCTTGTCACCAACGATTCGTGTGCGGAAAACGGACGGATCCGAAGTCATGCACCCGCTCGACTGGTCCAACCCAAAAATCGTGTCAGAAACACCTTGGCAGCGCTATGTGCAGGCACGATCCTGGTTGTCACGATCGATTCCGGTGTACACGTTGGTGCGCGGACTCTTCTTTGCCGCGGCAATCGCCTTTGCTGGACTGATCCTTGTGACGCTGGCGGGTGAGTTTCGTAAGCAGCATCCACACGTGCTTCTCAAAACCATGGCGCTTGTAGGTCTGTTGCTCCTCTATACCACGTTTTAAAACCCCCGCGAGTGCGGGGGTTATTTGGTGGTTGCTCGTTTGAATTTGGCGGTCTGAGCGTCTGCTTCTGTGGCGAGGCACTGCTTGCCGAGGTAGGTCATCTGCTTGATGATGCTATGCCCCTTGGGGTAATACAGCTTATTCGCGAGCTTTCCGATGAACTCACACCGTTGGAGCTGTGCGATGGTAGCAGGCTTCCCCACGAAGATGCACGCATCTTTTTTTCCATTTAGGCTGTACGGCTTGGTACAGACGCAGGCCTTGGTGGTGGTGCTGTAGGTAGCGAGCGCTGGGCACGTTGGTGGAGGAACAGGCTTTGGGAGCGCTTCGCATGCTGTTTTGTTCTTGTTCCAGCCATAGCCTGTTTTGCAGTCGCACGTTTTTTTGGTGGCATTCCAGACCGTGTTTTTGATGGCTGAGCACGCTTGTGTGGGTGTTGGTACAGGAGCGGGCTTTGGTGTCGCCGGTGCCGTTGGAAGGGCGCAGGCGCTCGTTCCGCCCGCCGCGTTTGGGCAAAGACATTGTTTCAGGAAGCCATCATAGGTTCCTTTGCCTGGAAAACGCAGGCTGCAGTAGGTTTGTCCGAGCAAGCAAGTACTACCAACCGCATAGAACCCGGGCCGGCAACGACAACTTTTCGTTCCTGCTTCGTAGGAAGCGAATTCAGGACAGATCGACGTGCGGAGCGCGCCGTTGTGAACACCTACCAGCGGTTCGGCACGAGCGAGTGTTCGGGTGTTGAGGAGAGCGTCGGGTCCAAGGGCCTCCTTCATGAAGGAGATGATGACCGGTAATGAAATGACGTGCCCGAGCGCTTCTTTGGTGCCAGAGGCGTGTGTTGGCATCCCTACAAAGAGACCGTCTTCGGTGAACGCTGCTCCTCCAATAGCGGTGCTCGTGAACTTGCTCTCAGTTTTTATCAACCACGGTACAGAAGTCGACTTTTGTGATTTTCGGACAAAGCCGGTGATGGAGCTCTTCGTGTAGGTGAGGGTCGCTCCTCCGGTGCTTGGGTATCCCGCAATGGCGAGGTCGTCGCCTAGCTCAACAAGCTCTGTGGTGGTGGTTGGATGAATGCGGACGAATGACAGCGTTTGTGGTTGACGCAAGTGTTGTTCCTCGATGCTCATCCAAGATCCGTTGTGTTGGACCGCACGAATTTGGAGAAGCGCTAGATCATGACTCGGACTGGTTTTTATCACGGTTGCCTGGTGGGTACAGCGAGGCTCAATGAACGGGTCGATCGTGGGGCACACGGTGATGGGCTGTTTCTTAAAGGCTTCCCAGGCTTTGACGGCTTGATAGCTGGTGAGTATGTGGCCATCTGCGTCGATCACGATACCAGCGCCGGCGCCTATCGTTTTGAGCTGATCATTCTGAACCGCAAGTTTGACCACGCTTGTGAGCGTGCTAGTGGGGACGGCGGCGGCTGCGGATGAAGTCCCAAAGAAGAGGGTTCCTACAGCGACAAGCGCGGCAAAAAACGAGAGATCGGAAGAGCGTCGTGTAGGGAAAGAGTGTCTTCGCCTGTGTAGATC
>CALBSL010000172.1 GCA_937968025.1 uncultured bacterium | reverse complement strand
GGAGGAGATAGTGCCATGGAAGAAGCATCGTTTCTCACCCGATTTGCCACGGAGGTGGTGATCGTGCACCGAAGGGACTCCTTTAAAGCCTCGAAAATCATGCAGGATCGAGTGTTCGCCAATCCAAAAATCAAGGTTCTCTGGAACCGTGAGGTGACGGCCATTCGTGGTGAGGACGTTGGTTTTGTGACAGGTGTGCAGCTCCGCGACACCCAGAGTGGCGCGACCGAAGAGTTCCCAATCGACGGGGTCTTTGCCGCTATCGGTCATGTGCCGAACGTATCGCTCGTCGAGGGGTTGGTCGAACTTGATGAACAACACTACATCAAAACGCGTCCAGGAACGACCCAGACGACGGTTCCAGGGCTCTTTGCCTGCGGCGACGTGCAGGACCGAGTGTGGCGCCAGGCCATTACGGCCGCCGGAACAGGGTGTATGGCGGCTCTCGAGGCTGAGCGGTATCTCGCAGGACACGTCTAGTACCGTTCAGAACAACAATAAAATCGCCCGAAAGGCGATTTTTTGAGACCAGCGCTGGAGCAATCCGCACCCAAGAAACCTTTTCAGAGGAGAGGGCGAGTCCGAAGACCAGCGTCTTCCTGCAAAAAGGTCCCATGCTTGTCGTGGATGCGGATTGCTGCAGCGTTTGTCAAAAGTGGCACGAATCTATCAAACCCCGGCCGGAATGTCAAGGGAGTCTGATCTGGGCTGGTCATTGCATTACACCGGAAAAGCACCGCCGTGTCAAGGTCGTTCGGACAAAACGAGAGGCGCTGTTTCTCTGGGAGCGTTAAGCACCTCTCGTCTGGGGTCGTGGCGGGGTTAGCCTGGATTGTTCAATCCTGTCTCATCGGGGCCGGTGATAACGGCATTTGGCGAGGAGAGTTTTTCCACGCCTACGAGACACACAGCTTGCCACGGTCGGTACACGCTACGGAATGTGCTGGTCGCCTGGCGGCCATCCGCATAGAGAACGGAATAGTTGAATGATGCAGTCGCGCCGGCATGGGCGCTTTCTGTGCACTTTACTTCACCGGGCTTCAGATCGGTTGTTTCAATAAGCTTTTTTGGTGGGGGCTGAACAATGTTGGTCACGGTCGGAGTTGTGGTGCTCGCCACGCGTCCATCACGTGTTCCCCAATAGAGGAATGAAACGGTGTCTTGCTTGAGGTCTTTCGTTATGAGTAAATGATGTGCTGAATCGTTCTTGAACTTGAAGTCAGGGGCTGGATCGTAGAGGGTTGCATCGGTGCCAGCAGGCTCGTAATACCGAACGCGGTAGCTATGATTTCGACGTTCCACGATCGGGAGACCGGACTGAAGCGCCGCACGAAACGCGGTTGTGCCAATCTGACACAGTCCGCCACCGAATTCAGGGATGGTTTGGTTGCCTTTGATCACCAATTCTGGGAGCCAGCCCTCTTCGCCGGTGATGGGGCCGAGGGTAGACATGGTAGAGAACACGCCGCCAGGAGGGATTAAGACGGCATGCAAACGCTCTGCGCCAAGGGCGATATTTTTACGACGATTCGTGGGGGAGCCGGAGAAATCCGAATCTCCTTTACCGATGAGTTCACGAATGCCGAGTCGTTCCGCATCTGGACCTGTGAAGACCCCATAGCGTGTTTCTACCTCGAGCTTTGCTTGCCGATTGCTCGAACGAGCGAGGGCTGATTCGATATTTTTTTGTGTCGCCTCGATGTTTACGACCTGTCCACGGGTGGGAATGCGCAGATCTTCAACGGTTGAGGAGGCGTTCAGCTTGAGCCAGCCATCTTGCGGAGCGCTGGTAGCGGTGAAGGCTTGGCCGTCAAAAAAGTGTGCGAGCCGTTGTTGGTCAAGGGTCAGGGCGTAGCCGTCCGCGGTAGATGTGACTGAGAGGAGATCGCCAATGTTGTTGGTGTTGAGTGAGAGCGTTTCTGCGTCACGAACAAGCGTGACAGGGCCCTTCAACCACTGCGTCGCGGTGGGGATCAGTGGTTCGAGATCGCTCGCACGAATGGGCGCTGGGCGATAATCGGCGACAGCAACTTCTACGCTTGATCGACCTATGGCGATGGCGGATGCCATACGTTCGACCGTCGTCCGAACGTCCACGGCATACCCATCTCGTTCTGAGATGATGATGGGCGCAAATGCACCTGTGGTGGCATCTCGCGAATACGAAATAGTCGCCGGGACAACCTCGGCAGAAGTCCCACTTTTTTCAAGGGTTTGCAGGAGTGCCTCGCGATTAATCTGAATGGCTGATTCCGTTGGGAGGGTGTACGGAGCAAAGCGCAATAAAAATGGCGCGTACCAATATGGCGCGCCCACCGATCTGCCGATGGCGGCCGCTTCCGATCCGATCTCTTCTCGAAATTGGATCAGCTGTGCGAGCGGAGTGGCGGTATCTTGTTTAGGATCTGGGAAATCAAGAACGACATCCTGTTGAGCGAGAGCCGGGGCGAGCGCCGCACGAATGCGTACGAGGGCTTCTTCTTGCGGGAGTCCGCCAATAGCTACCGTGCCAACAGAAACACCCGGAAGAATGCGTCCAGCGTAGGCTTCTCGGTAGGCAAAGAGCGTGCCTATGTAGAGACAAAGCAGCAGGAGGAGGACACCAGGAATCAGGTGTTTAGGGGCGAGGCGTTTCATGAAGGAGAAAGAAGAGAGTTCAACAGGTCGTGGGCAAGGGGGTTGGCGATGGGTTTCTCTGGAGTGTGGAGAGCCGCGGCGAGAATGACGGTCTGTCCGACAACGGGCGTCTCTGCGAGCAGCGAGCGAGGAACCGAGAATGACCGGCTATCCACAGAAAGCAGGATCGAGTCTTCGTCAACGCGTTCAACGCGAGCATGCAGCATATAAAACTACCTTACCCGGATCCCTCGTCGTCATCAAGCGTGCGAATGACGATTTTTCGGTTCGAGGCTTGAATCGGGAGTTGAATCTCCAGAATGCCGTGCTTCATCGTCGCTTGAACGCCTGCTTCGTCGACATCTTCAGGGAGAAGGATGCTGCGGCTGAATGATCCCCAGTAGCACTCCTTGTGGAACCAATCTTCTTTATCGATGGTTTCCTGGTGCGTGCGTTCTCCACGAATGGTCAGGAGGTCGTTATGGACCGAGATAGAAAGATCTTCAGGATCGACACCGGCAACAGCGGCACGAATGACGAGCGAAGAACCACGTCGAAAGAGATCAACGGCGAGCTGACCCTCGCTTGGAGCGCTCAGCCAGTCTTGCAAAGAAGAGTCGGGGGATGACATACCTCACAAGTATACAACGGATGTGGTAGGATGACACCATGTCCTCGTATCTTCGTGATCGTGTTGAGCGATGGTGGCAATCGCTTGATCAGGGTCAGCACATCGCCCTTTCGTTTTTTGCTCCGTGCGCCGTTCTGACGCTTGTCCTCGCCGTTGTTTCGTTGCGAACCAGTATTCAGATGCCATTTCGCGCGCCAAAACAGCTCTTGCAGAATTCGCAAGAACTGCTTGCGCGTCAACGTGCGGATGCGGAAGCGAGTCGACTCGCAGAAACAGCAAAAGACACGGATGGTGATGGAATTCTCGATCAAGACGAGGCGAATGTCTTTCGAACTTCTGCCTATTTGACCGACACCGATTCTGACGGAGTAGCGGATGGGGAAGAGGTGCGTTTAGGAACTGATCCTAACTGTCCTCCAAATCGTGACTGTTATGGATTCGTGACGACAAATGCCGATGCTGTTCCGGCGGATGAAAAAGACCCGTCCCTCAGCACGGCCACGAGTTCTGCGGCTACTATTGAACAGGCAAAACCGCCAGAGAGTCTCTCGCCGCAAGAAATCCGTGCCTACTTCGCCCGAACGGGTCTTGCGCCGACGGAGCAGGTGGCTGCGCTTCCAGATGAGGGTGTGGTAGAATTGTATCGACGCGTCTACGAACAACTTCGTAGCGTAAATACAGTCGACACGTCTGGCACCGGTTCTATTGGTTCTCAGTCCTCTCCATCAACATCTCCGTAGTTCTCCATTCTGCTATGGAACGCTCTTCCTTCCTTTCCCGAGTTCTTTCAACCGCTCTTGTTAGCGGTTTTGCTGGTTTGTTGCTGCTACAGCCGTTGGCTGGTTTTGCGGCAGGCGATGCGCCGTCTATCAAGGATAAAGCCGGTGTACCAGGGTTTCCGGCCGTTTCGATCACCGAGAATCTTCCAGAACGGATCAATGCCGTCTACGAAAATATTCGTTGGGAATTGATTGGCGCTGGAACCATGGCCTTCATGAATGCGATGCAGACATTCTTTGGGCAGATCGCGTATGATGCGGCAGACTATATCGCTTCGGGAGGGAAGGGGCAGTCGGCGCTCTATTATGAAAAAGGGTTCGAGGGATACATTAAAGATGTGGCAGGTTCAGCGGCTGGCGAATTTATCGGCTCATTATCACAAGCCAGCTTTTTTCAAACGATTGGCTTTGACTTATGCCGTCCACCCGATCCTCGGACGCTCTTGCAGATTCAGCTTTCGCTCGGCAACTTCTTGGGCCAGGGTCAAGGCGTGAACCAAGCGTTTCAACGTCCTCAGGCACGATGTGATTTTAACGACATCATTCGAAACTACGAACAGGTCTATCAAACGCTGTCGAATGAACAGATCTTGAACAGCGTTGAAGCGAACATCAATACGAACTCCAATGACCTTGGGGTGTCGTTCATGATCTTCAATCGTGCGGCAAGCTTCGTCTACTCACGACAGGAAAACGCCGAAAAGGACCGTAAAGAAGGGGATGGATACCAAGCGCTCCGCGACATGATTTCTGGCCGTGTGCGCACGCCATCGGACACGATTCGTGAAGAGGCGAACCAGGTATTAGTAAAAGATCCTAAAGCGAACCAGCAGCAAATCAACGGATTTATTGCTCAGCAAGCGTTTAACCTCGGCCCACAGCGCCTTGCGGTCTATACGGCGTCGGTGTTCTTGAACACCCTAACATCAAAAATGCTCAAACGAGTGTTTGAAGAGGGGATTGATATTGGTGGACTCTTTAAGCTTCGTACGTTGAACGTGAGTAGTAATCCGGATGAGCTTCTCGATCGCAATCGCGAAGACATTCGCAAAGCGAATATCAGCCTTCGCACGCCAAATCTGTTCCGAGATCAGGCGTATGACGTGCTTTCAGAAATGCAGGCTTGTCCAGAAAATCGTGGAACATGGAACTGTGTCGTTGATGAAGGGTTGGCGCAGTCACTCAGATCTGAAGGCGGTGCTGGGGCCTTTACGATTCGAGAAGCGTTAGAGCTTGGATATTTGCACGGGGACTGGCGACTCTTTCCTTCGTCGAATATTCGTGAAGAGCAGGATGCGCTTTGCTATACCTACGGCTATTGTGCCGGAAACTTGCGCAAACTTCGGTTGATGCGTATTTTGCCGGTTGGATTTGAATTCGCTGCGAACGATCCTCAAAACATTGCTCGATGTGGATCAGAACGTGGCTGTGTCACGTTACAAGAAGTTGTCGATGGGTACACGGTGTGTAATGAGCAGGGGGAACGCGATGAATCACACCCATGGTGTAAGATGATCGATCCAAACTGGGGTCTTGCTGATCAGCCACGACAGTGTGCCTTGAGCGGATTCGGTGAAACGATGTTGAGCAGCAATCTGCCTCAGCGTCGAGAGGAGTGTCAGGATATCCAGACCTGTTTACAACGTAATGATCGAGGAGAGTGTGTTGGTGGCTATGGCTACTGCGTTGCTGAAAAAACCGCCTATCGTTTTGGCGCGCAGGAATGTTCTGCTCGGTTCGCGAGCTGTCGTACGTACGAATCTCGTTCAGGCGAGCAGGTTTCCTATCTACGAAATGCATTGGATTATACGGCGTGTTCCGAGGACAACGTCGGTTGTATGTGGTATGCGACCACGCGAGATACCTCGAATGGGGGTGATTCGTGGATCGGTACCGCGTCGAACGGTCCTCGTGTCTACTTTGATAAAACCATGGAGACGTGTGAAGCGGGTCAAGCGGGTTGTACGAGCCTGCTCGCCGTCCCTCCAGAAACATCGGCCCTTAACCTCGTGGCGAATGCCTCTTTTGAGCGTGTAGTAGAAGGTTCTACGCAGCTACA
>CALBSL010000171.1 GCA_937968025.1 uncultured bacterium | reverse complement strand
CGCGTAACACAAAACCGGCTTTGGGGCCGGTTTTGAAATGGTGCAGCGGCTGGGATCGCCTCGCTTGCCGCTCGGGCCGGGGCACGCGTGGATTTACTCGCACCGCGAGTTCGACGTGTGCCCGTTCGATTCCCTACCGCGTAACACAAAACCGGCTTTGGGGCCGGTTTTGAAATGGTGCAGCGGCTGGGAATCGAACCCAGAACCTTGGGCTTAAGAGGCCCCTGCTCTACCGATTGAGCTACCGCTGCAAGTGAGAGAGTCCGAGAGACGTTCGACGCTCTCTCGAGCGAACGAACGCCGCGGCGGCACGACCATTGGGAGTACCGCTGCAAGTGAGAGAATCTCGTTCTTTTGTGCCGGTAGAATACACAACGGCCGCTTGCCTGTCAATGGAAAAGCAGGTACGCTCGCCAGGCAAGAAATACCCAACAAATCCGCACCCCTAGCTCAGCTGGATAGAGCGCTTCCCTCCGAAGGAAGAGGTCAGACGTTCGAATCGTCTGGGGTGCACCATACAAAAAAATCGCCGGAAGGCGATTTTTTTAGCTTCATGAATTCCACCCATCAGATACACGTTGCTCCTCTTTGGAGTTTATTCTATTTCCGTCTCAACCCATACCATTACGTTTATTTTTGCTTCAACAACGATTGACAGAACCCATATTTCCTGATATACAGCCTCTATATGTCTATCCGCGAACGACTCCAGGATCTCGGCCTCACTCCTACCGAGGCGACGATTTATCTTGCTGGACAAAAGCGTTCTGGTATTGATGTTCAGAGTCTGATCAAAGAAACGGGGTTAAAACGGCCGACGATCTATCACGCACTGGAAACACTCATACAAAAAGGACTCGTCGCAAAGAGCGGTTCGGAAAAGAAGCGGTTGTTCGTGATGGCGAATCCGGAGCGGTTAGGAGGGTATCTCGATACACAGATACAGCAACTCACTTCAAAAAAAGCCCTTCTCGGAGAACTCAGCGGGCTACTTACCGCAAAAGAGTCAGGATCGAGCGGTATACGTTCAGAGCACTATGATGGCTTGCAAGGGATAAAAACCGTTCTTGAAGAAGCGCTGTACTGTAAGTCGCGGGTCTGGGGCTTGATCGCCCCCGCTCGCAATGTATTGACGGACATGGATGCGACCTATCGCGAGTACTATCTTGCACAACGCAAGCAGCGCGGTATCAACACACGAACTCTGTGGGAAGAACGCCCTTCTCGTTCCGGAAAAGGACTCTCCCCTACGGATCTTGCCTTGCGTAATCCGCGCTATCTTCCAAAATCCCTCCAAGGACGCTTCCCTTCGATGGTGATTCTATTCGACGATAAGATCGCCTTTTTTGGAACAAAAGCCGCACCAAGCGCACTCTTGATTACCTCATCAGAACTCCATGCGCTTGTTCTTGCGATGTTTGATGGGATTTGGGCGGTGTCGGAACCGTATAAAAATACGTATGTCTAAAATCCACACGCGGGTATTTCGAGTGAATGGCATCCATCCAAAGATCTCCGATCGCTACACGAGTCTAGGCTGGTTTTTCAACGACGGTCCAGAGCATCAGCTCACATACCCCACTGGCTTGATCCATATTGACGCAGCAAAGGAATCGGTGCTACTCGTCGAATATCGACCTGACAGTATCACTATCGAAGGGATTCTCGCCTATCTCGACGACCTTGGCATCTCAACGACGGACTTAGGCCGCTACACGCCTTCGTGGTTCGCGCAAGTATTGCAAATAGCGCTCTGGCCGTTTGCCGCCATATTTACTTGTCTCGCGCTCCTCCTTCTGCGATGTTCGGATTACCGTCAGCGTAAAAACAACCATTAGAAATAAAACACCCCGGTATTACACCGGGGTTTCAGTTACGTGGCGAGATTGTCCGTGCGAGCGGCGAGATCGATGTTGGCCTCGATGAACGCAATCACCTTCTTCGGGTCCATTGCCTTCGGGAAGACGATGTTCGGACCGTGCTTGTCGAGCATCACCGCGTGAATCCCATCGAAGCTCGCGAGGCCGTCGTTCGTGTTCCGTCCACATTCGTGCGAGCCGCACTCATACGGGCGCTGCTCACGCACGGGCACTACAGATCCAGCACGGAGCGGGCTGTGCATATGCACGATGCAGTCGAGCTCGGGATGTGCATCGAAGATAATGCGCTGGCTCTGTCCGCCCACAGAAGGCTTGAAGCCATGCGCGATCACCTCGTCCTCCCCGTGTGGTTCGATGAGTACGAGCCCGGTTTCATCCAGACGATTGAAGTTCGTCTTGCGACGCGACGTGAGAATCGTTCCATCCGGTCCGCGTGAAGCGAAGTGGCCCACCGTGACGCCGTTGAACGGCTTGTAGGCCCCGCGCGCGATGCAGTGATTCACCACCTCACGAAGCGAAGGAGCAATGAGTTCTGAGCCCCACTTGATCGCGTCACCGGGTACGACGGTCGCGCGGGTGAACGTGAGCTCAGACCGGAGGGCGATCATCTCGGCGAGCCCTGCAAGCGCCTCCCTGCGGTTGGTCGTCTCATGGTACCGCGCCTGCTCAGGCGTGATCACCATGTTCAGGTGTGTCTTTAGATCGTTCGCGAGCACCAGGTTGCAGCTCGCCCCCTTGAGGAGAGCGAGACCGCGCAGATACTGCACATCCGCCTCCATTCCCGACGTCGTCTTGAACCCCACCAGGAAGAGATCCTTCCGTTCGCGACGGATGCCCGCCACGATCTTCGGCGCAGGCTCCGTCTCGATGGTGAGCGCCTTCGACGAGTTGAGACGTGAACGCTCGCGACCCACCTCGCTCGAAGGAACCCCGTCGATGAGCAACCGAGAAGGCTGCAGGTCCGTGAGCGCCGCCGCGAGCACGATCCCCTTCGTGGCAGGATCAGCAACGAGGTGATCCACGAGGAGCTGCATGTCGGCATTCGTGCGCAGATCCTTGATGCCGATACGCTCGAACCAGGCGAGCTCCTCAGGCGAACGCTCCGCCCCACCGATCGCCATCCGCGTCAGCACGAGCTGAACGCGAGTGTTCGGCCGCCCGAGCCGAGCGAGCGCCCCCACGAGGAACGGCGCAAGCTCGCGACCAACCTTCCCGAACGCCGGCGCCGCAAAGCTAAAGTGCGGCGCCACCTCCACAAACGTCCCACCCGCGATCACATAGAAGATCTTGTCCATGACTACCTCCGTTGAAATGAGCGTGTAAGGCGTTGATTCGTCTTACATCTCTCACACTAATCAAAACCCTCGAGAAGCAGAATACCTGTTCATCACGAATGATGAACAAACAAAAAAGGAGCAAGATTCTCCAGATATCAGGAATCGCCGTCTCGGCCCTTGCCCGGGTTCTTCCCCTCAAGATAGCAACGAGCGTAGTGCTCGGTGAAGAAGGCGTGGACACGATAGACGAATCCATACGGCGCTTTGAGCTCATCCGGCCCACTGATGTACGTCAGAGGATGTTCGCCAGGGGTCAGGTAAAAACGGGTAAGGACTTTTTCATCCCCGACAGCGATCCATACACCAGGGGATGTTTTCCCCGAACTTGGCCAGATCCTCAGGTCCAAGCATCTGGCCCACACCGTATCTTCACGAATGCCGATCACCCCACGTTCAGTGTCCTTTCTTTTTCGTCTGAACAAAACGCTTGGCACCATGTTGGTCGGCTTCTTCAACGCGATCCGCTCAACCACCACCCAGAGCCAGTTCCGCACTTCAGACGTACGCTGCACTGGCCCCACCATCCCAAGCTCCTGCGTTTCCTTCATCTCCATCTAGTACTCCTTTGCTCAGAAACACCAGCGAATCCTAACCAAGCTCTTACCGATTGTCAAAGGGACAGATAACAAACACCCCTCAATCGAGGGGTGTTTATTTATTTCACCAGCTTCAATGCCACCTTTCCCTTTGCCCCACCTATTTCTACTTCGTTTGTGTGTTCGTAGTCGGTGGTCCAGGTTTCTACGAGGTTCACGCTTTCGGCGCGAAGATCTTTTGCGAGGGCGGCGTTTTGCTCCATGATCGCTTCTCGGGTTTCTCCCGCTTCGAAGAAGAATAAGACGTGGGCGCGATCTTTTGGCTCAAGTCCGGCTTGCTTGCGTAGAGCCATCAGGTGACGTGAGAATTCGCGGCGGTACCCTTTCTTGCGCAATTCTGGGGTAAGTACCGTATCGAGCTCCAATTCCCACGCATTCAATAAGCCGCTCTTTCCCTCGAGAATAATCGTCTCTACGTTTAGCTCTTCTTGCAGCACCTCAAGCAAGGCTTTCTTCGCTTGCCAATATTCAAGCTTCTCAGGTTCGGCGAATGAAATCTTGAGCGAGGCAAGTGCCTGACGAATAGGCATGGCATGCTTCACGCGGAGCTCGAGCGCCGTTGAAGCGATCGAGCGAATCCACTCCATATCCGTCTCTAACACCACGTCTTGCACCCGAGCCATCGGCTTTGGCCAGGTTTCGAGATGGACCGAGGTCTTCATCCCGCCGATCTCCTGATACACCTTTTCCGCCAAGAATGGGATGAATGGAGCACAGAGCTTCGTGAACTCTTCGAGGACTTCGCGTAACGTCTTGAGCGCGTCATTCCGCTCGTATTCGTTCTCAGACTTCAAACGATCTCGCGAACGACGAAGCCACCAGGTGGAAAGATCATCAATAAAGTCGCGGAGCGGACGAGCTGCCTTCAGCAGATCATACGCGTCCATGGATTCCGTCACCTGCGTCGTCAAATGGGATAAGCGAGACAAAATCCAACGATCCATCACATGACCGCTCCGCGGCTTTTGCAGCTTCACTCCCTCACCGGCGTACGTCTTGTAGAACGAAACGATATTCCAATAGAGGTTGAGGAACGTGCGTGTGACCGTTTGCAGGTCCTTCTCTGAGAAGTTCAGCGCTTCCGCCTCGACGATCGGGGATGTGAGCAGGTAGTAACGCAACGAATCGGCACCATGATTCACCAACAACTCCCACGGATCAGGGTAATTCTTGAGGCTCTTGGACATCTTTCGACCATCTTCCGCAAGCACCATTCCCGTGACGATGACATTCTTAAAAGCAGGCTTATTAAACAACGCCGTCGATAAGACGTGGAGTGCATAGAACCAACCACGCGTCTGGTCCTGCCCTTCTGCGATAAAGTCCGCCGGTGAGTGCGACTCGAAGAATTTCTTTTGCTCGAATGGATAATGGAGTTGAGCGACCGGCATAGAGCCAGACTCAAACCAACAATCAAACACTTCGGTGGTGCGCTTCATGGTACCGCCACACGCACATGGGATGGTGACGTGGTCAATATGCGGACGATGAAGGTTTTGTTCATCTGTACACGTCCCTGGGATGGCGAGCTGTTTAAGCTCTTTAAACGATCCCACTACTTTTGTTTCGTTGCACGTATCACAATTCCAGACAGGAATTGGCGATCCCCAGAAACGCGAGCGCGAAATATTCCAATCAGGAGCCGTTTCAAGTCCTTTTCCAAAACGACCTTCGCGAAAATGCTCTGGATGCCAGTTAATCTTCTGCGCGGTCTTCAGCATCTTGTCTTTGATGGAGGTGACGTTCACGAACCAAGCTGGCTGTGCCTTATACATCAACAACGTCGAACAACGCCAACAGACCGGTACGCTGTGGGTAACCGTCTCAGCACGGTACAGCAAGTCACGCTCTCGAAGAACATTGATCACGAGCGGATCCGCTTCTTTGATAGGGACTCCCGCGAACTCACCGCAAACGGGAGTCATCCTTCCTTCTTCGTCTACCGTTTCAATGATCGGTAGATTGTGCTCCCGCGCCATCTGCAAGTCTTCTTCGCCATACGCTGGGGCGGTATGCACAATTCCCGTCCCATCATCCGCCGTCACGTGCGTACCAGAAACCACTCGATACGCTTGGTCATCCGCTTCAACGAAGGTAAACAATGGCTCGTAGCGCTTGCCCACGAGGTCAAATCCCTTCATTCGTTCAATCACGAGAACCTTTGCCACCCCCGCCTCAAGCCCTCCCCACTCCTTTAGCACATCCTCAGCGCGTGAGGCAGCAAAGATCAGAGTGTCTCCCGTTTCTTGAATACGAACCTTCACATAGTCGAGTTCAGGGTGAACAGCAAGCCCCGTATTCGCTGGCAACGTCCAAGGCGTGGTCGTCCAAGCGAGGAAGTACGTTTTTTCCTCATCTTTCACGGGAAACTTCACGAAGACCGCCGGATCTTCTCGGTCGACATACGAATTTCCCATCGCGATCTCAAAGTTCGAGAGCGGCGTAGAGCAGCGCGGGCAGTACAGCGAGACACGCGTTCCGCGATACACGAGTTCTTTTTTATGCAACTCAGAAAAGACCCACCAGACGGACTCAATATAGTCCGTTTTCATCGTCATGTATGGATCTTTAAAATCCACCCAGCGACCAATACGATCTATGTATTTGCCCCAATCAGACTCATAACGCAAGACCGACGCTTCACACGCCTCGTTAAACTTTTCTATGCCATGCTCTTCAATATCGCGCTTGGATTTGAGCTTCAGCTCTTTTTCAATCAAATTCTCTACCGGCAACCCATGACAATCCCACCCCCAACGACGAGGAACGTGATATCCCTTCATCGTCCAATACCGTGGCACCGCATCCTTGAGGATAGACTGTAGCAGGTGGCCGTAGTGCGGCAAACCCGTAGCAAAAGGCGGACCATCATAAAACACGAATGTTTTGCGAGGCGAGCGCTCCGTGAGCGTTCGTTCAAAAACATGCTGCTCTTTCCAGTACGCCGAGATCTCCTCTTCGATCTTTGGAAACGGAGAACGTCGTTTTTCCTCATTTTGGGGCGTAGAAGCGCCCGACGAAGCGTGGTCGGCCATATGGGGGGTATCTTGGCCCGAACGAGCCAGATGGTCAAGAACTCTTGACAACTGAGCGATTTTTGAGTAGAATCACACCTTGCCCTTTCCGTTCCTTCTCAACCACCCACAAGAGGCTCGATCATGTACCAAGGCACCCCTCTCACGCTCCGTCCCGAAGCCATCGAAGCCGCCAAGACCGGCAAGCGCGTCATCACTGAATTCAAGCGTTTTGGCGAACGATATGCATGGGTCTTCTACCCGAATGGATTGCAGGTGATGTTCGAGGTCCGCAAGCTTCCGTTCGTTCATCTCAAGATCGGCATTCGCACAGGCGCGTTTGATGATCGAATCGCGGGTACAGCTCATGCGCTCGAACACATGCTGGTAAAGGACCCACTGCTCAAGGGAGACCACCCGGCGATTCAGGGGCTGGCGCCCTATGGTCTCGAGGTGAACGCCTCCACCAGTTACGACATCGTAGACCTGTATGGCAAAACCTCCTATCGTAAGTGGCGTCAACTCCTCAGTGGCATTCTGCAGATGGTGTTCAGCGCCCACACGATCGACGAGAGACGGTGGCTGGTGGAGCGGCCAGCGATCGAGCAGGAAATTCGCTCGGTGAATGAGATCGGGCTTCTGAACGGAGCTCTCTGCACCCTTCTTCATCCACATGTTCCGCAACTCCATCACCTTCCTTTCGGCACACACGAATCCATCCTCAGCATCCGAGCCGATGATTTACGCGAACGGTATGAACGTGACTTTCACCCGGAAAATGCGGTCATCATCGTCCATGGGATAGCTGAGTACGAGCGCTTTCTCGCAGAACTTGAAGGAAAAATAACGACACACACCCCTCGATCAACGATCTCCGAGCAGGCTCGCGCGCCCTTACCCCTGCTCTCCAAATACACGAATGCCACGCTGAAGTTCAAGGGAAGCCCCTCGGTTGAGCGCGTGGTCGGGTACACCAAGTTCGTTGAAGACCCCTCCGGCACGAACCTTGAAGCTGCCCGCATCGTACTCATGTGCATGAACGGAGGAGGGATTCTGGAAGAAGCGCTGCGACGCAAGCACGGCTGGACCTACAGCCAAGGAGCAAATCTCGAAACGTGGCCGATGGGCGTTGTTGCCTTGAATCTCGTAGCAAGAATGCGATCAGAAGTTCATTCAGCTGCAACACGGGTTCTACGTAACTTGTGGCGCTCTACCTGCGAGAGCCTCGGCAAACAAGATCCAGAACACCGCTACACCCTTGACCGAGCACGCGGAGCACACGCACTGCGCTACATGCATCGCGGACTAGACAGGAGCGAGCTAAGCGTCCCGTTCCTCACCTATGCCTGGCTCGAACAAGCCCTTCCCAAGCACCGTGCGTTTGTCGACATTCCGCCCGAGGAGTTCCCCGTCATCGCGCGCCATGCTCCCAAGCTCGCCGATCTCGAGTGGCACATGATCTCCGTGGTGCAGGACACCTGACGTTTTCTCTCATCTGAGAGGAGGCGTCATTTTTGTTTTTATGCTATCCTTGGGCTATATGTCGACGTTCATTCTTGGGGCAGATCACGGGGGCTTTGCCCTCAAAGAACACCTCAAGCGCACCTTAGAACAGAAGGGTATCGCCTATCAGGATGTGACGGAAGATCTCCAGGATGGCGATGACTACCCCCCTATCGCGCAGCATGTTGCACAGCTCATCAAAGACCGGACCGATACGTTCGGATTGCTTATTTGTCGATCTGGCATCGGCATGGATATCGCGGCAAACCGGTTCCGCGGCATTCGTGCCACCACCATTCGTACCGCAGAGGAAGCAAGAATGGCGCGCGAGCACAATCACGCAAACGTCCTGGTCTTGGGCGCGGATTTCACCCCAGCAAAACAAGCAGATCACATCCTTTCCACCTGGCTTGATACTCGCCCTTCCTACGCCCAACGCCATGTTCGGCGCGTCCATCAGCTCGATTCGCTATGAGTCATCTTGCACCGGAAATCATCCCCGCGATGCTCGTTCACTCCCCGCAGGAGGCGCGCACGGCCTGGTCCATGGTGAGTGACGCCGAATGGGTGCAGCTCGATTGCTTAGATGGAAGCCTTGCGCCCAATACTAGTTTTTTTGACGCTCGAGACTGGCCGACGGATGGCCCCATGATTGAACTCCATATCATGACCAACCGACCTCGCCAGATCATCGAAGCATGGGTCGATCACCCCCTCTGTAAACGAGCCGTTTGGCATCTAGAAGCTCATGTAGATCATGAAGAGCTTATTCGCTGGTGCCATGAACACAACTTAGAAGCAGGCATCGCTCTGAATCCAGATACACCGCTTGCTCAAGCGTTTTCGCTTTTCCCTCAGATAGACCTTCTCTTGCTCCTCGGCGTGCAACCTGGGTGGAGCGGACAACCGTTTATTCCGACGGTGCTCGACAAGCTTCGGGCAGCACATGCAAGCGAACCCAGCCTCAGACTTGGTATAGATGGAGGAGTCACAGAAGAACGCATTCCCGAGCTCGTTCAAGCGGGCGTCTCTCATTTTTACGTTGGCTCTCGGATTTTTCAGCACGAACACCACACCCCTGCTGCCGCCTTGCAACAATTCACCCGTTTAGCGCATGATGCTTCTATATGATCCGAACCTTCTTTGCCGCCGCTCTGAGCTTCGCTGCATTCACCCCGCTCTTTGCTTCCGCGTTGAGCCCAGCACAGCCCTCGCTGATTCGTGCACCCAGTTCAAGCGCCGTGTATTACGCGCTTCCTGATGGTCGTCGCTTCACGTTTCCGAATGAGCGAATTTATCGCAGCTGGTACAGCGATTTCTCCGCCGTACAGTCCGTTTCAAGCAACGAACTCGCTTCGTACCGTTTAGTAGGCGCCGTGGTCTATCACCCAGGTCAGCTGATCAAAATCACCACCGATCCAAAAGTCTACGCCGTTACCGAAGGTGGCGTGTTGCGTTGGCTTGAAACGGAGGCGGTGGCTCGCCGTGCCGCTGGAACGAACTGGGCGAGCCTCGTACATGATCTTCCTGACGAACTCTTTCCGGCGTATACGATCGGGTCACCCGTGCGAGAAAGCGATACCACCTTCAGCCTTGCTCCCCTGCTGACTTCTTCCACAGACATTCGATCAAATCAACAGCTGGTCGAGGCAACGACGCCATCATCGACACCTCCGATCGTGACGGAACCGGTCACACCCGCAATCGCTCCATCGATCATCGTCCGTACCAGTGACTCACGAGGCATTCTTCCCGCAGATACCATGCAGATTTCCGTATTCGGAAATGGACAGGTACCAGAAAACACGCGTATCACCGTGAATAATCTTCTCGTTCAAACCTGCACGAAGAGCCCATCCTGTAGCTATACGTTGACGCATCCCCTTCAATCTACCGTTGAACAATACACCGTGCTCGCAGAAGGTCTCTTCAGTGATGGAACCCGAGCCACGCAATCGATCTCCATTCCGGTTCGTGATGCAAAGGCGGGTGCTCTGCGCGTGGTTCTATCGAATACCCAAGGCAGAACCAACACCCCTATCGATGTGCGCGCCGAATGGAAGGATTCGCTCGTGGGCGCGCAACGCGTGCTGATCATGATCGATGGTCAGGATCAGAAAATTTGTTTCGACACTACGCTCTGCACCCTGTCATTTCCGCTCACGAAAGCCGCCGGACAAAGTCATACGGTCCTCGTCTACGTTGATGACACCTCGGGCAAGCGCTGGGTAAGCCCAACCTCTACCATCCAGGTGGTGACGAATGAAACCCCAGTTCTCACGGCTGGTGTCAACGCCGCAACGTTGTACGTCGGCGAAATGATCCAGGTGAATGCACAAGCAAGCGATGACGATGTTGTCACCACAATGAGCATCTGGCGAAATGACGTGCGCGTCACCTCGTGTACACGATCACAGTGCAGCTACGTGAGCGAGCCCACCACTACCGCAAAAGAAGAGCGCTTCCGAATAACCGCTACCGACAGCCAAGGGAACACCGCCGAGCTTTCGCTCGATCCGATCGTGATCCTCCCTCGTCTCACCCGCTAAAAACAAGAAGGCATAGAGTCGTCTCTATGCTTTTTCTGTTCTTCAACTGTTCGAGCATCCCAGACGTTGGTATACTGAACCTACTTCTATGCGCTCTTTATCGATCCCGGAATTGGAACTCATGGCGAACACGATTCGCCAAGATATCGTGAAAGCGCTAGTTCGCGCGCGCAGCGGTCATTCTGCCGGACCGCTCGGTATGGCAGATGTGTTCACTGCTCTCTATTTTCATGCCCTTCATATCGATCCAAAGCAGCCGAGCATGCCCGATCGAGATCGCCTGGTTCTTTCCAACGCCCACATCTGCCCCGTTTTATACGCCACGCTTGCACGCCGAGGCTTTTGTTCGGTGGAAGCATTTCATCAATCGCTTCGTGTTTTTGGTTCGCCGTTTCAAGGGCACTCAAATACGCATTTTGGGATGGGTATAGAAACGTGCGGCGGTCCGCTCGGACAAGGGATCTCACAGGCGGTTGGGATGGCCTACGCCGCTCAGATGGATCGTGCGCGTTGGCGAACCTATTGCGTGATGGGCGATGGCGAACTCAACGAAGGTCAGTGCTGGGAAGCGTTCCTGTTTGCCGGAAAAACAAAACTCCACCAACTCACGGTCATCATCGACCGCAACAATATTCAGATCGATGGTTTCACGGAAACCGTCATGCCGCTTGAGCCTCTGCCTGAAAAACTCGAGGCGTTTGGCTTTCATGTGATCGAGGTCGATGGACATAACATGCGCCGGGTCATTGATGCGCTCGAAGAATCGCAAGCCGTCTATGAACGACCAACTGCTATTATCGCCCATACCATTCCGGGAAAAGGCGTGAGTTTTATGGAATCCGACTTCACGTGGCACGGAAAACCTCCTGATGAAGCCCAAGCAAAACGCG
>CALBSL010000170.1 GCA_937968025.1 uncultured bacterium | reverse complement strand
GAAATCGCTTGGCAGCGTATCGATCACCCTCGCGATGTTCTCAAGGTTGGCGATCGTGTGCGCGCCGAAATCATCAACATTGAAGGGTCAAAGATCTTCCTCTCCATGAAGAAGCTCGTCGAAGATCCTTGGAAGTTGGTGGCGGCGAAGTACAAGGTCGGTCAGTCCGTGAAGGGCAAGGTGCTCAAGATCAACCCATTCGGCCTCTTCGTCGAACTTGATCCAGACATCCACGGTCTCGCGCACATCTCTGAATTGGCCAACAAGCCAGTGAAGGACGTGAACGAAATCGCTCGCATCGGCGACGAATTCGACTTCCGTATCATCAACATCGATCCAGACAACCACCGCCTTGGGCTTTCTCTCCGAAAGCAGAAGGATGCGTAAGATGGATTTCAAACCCCGGCTTTGGCCGGGGTTTGGTATTTGATCGTATCCTCCCTTTTCGATAGAGTGAGGGTATCTATGCGCTTCTTCTTTTTTGTGCGGGGTGTGGCAATGGCGATGGCGAGCGGGGTGGCGCTCCTTGGAGCGGCGGCTTCTGCGTTTGCCGCTCCGGCAAGTGTGTTTCAGGTGGGACTTGTGACTCCTACAACCGCGAGCACGTTTTCGCCGGTAACACTCAGCACGACGCTTGTTCTTGGCGATAAGTCGATCAGTAGTTGCAATCTCTTTCTTGATGGAGGTCGCTTTGGCTCTACGCTGACCGGGGGTGATGTTCAGCTCGGCTCACCATCGACGCAGGTGTTTAGTGGGTCGTTTTCCATCACGACGGCAGGAACGTACAACGCTCAGGTGCAGTGCACCGACTCCGTAGGGAATTCCGTGACGAGCGAGCCGCAAAACCTTGTGGTTTCGGCGGATGATTTTCAGCCCCCAACGGTCACGTCGGCCGCCTATACCGCCACGATCTATCCAAACCAGCTTCTTCCGCTCTCGGCAACGTATAGCGATGCAGGAGAAGTTTCCTTTTGTCAGCTCCGAGTGAACGGAGCCACGCAGCCATTTTTACTGTATCAAAACCGGGTATCGGGCACCGTCTCCCACGAGTTGGATTCGAATGTGCTCACTCCGGGTTCCACGAACACCTATCAGTTCTCTTGTACAGACCGAGCAGGGAATATTGGCTACAGCGCGCTTCGAACCTTCCCGGCATTTTCTGTTGATACGGTTGCTCCTACCATTTTAGGGATTACGCCATCCTCTGGATTTGTGAATGAAGCGTTGACTATTAATGCAAACTACGCCGATGCCGTTGGGATCACGGGGTGCACCGTCGCTATCTCTGGTCCGGGGGGTATCTCCTTGGCGCCTGTGAGCATGACGCGGAACGGGGGTGCGGTATCTGGAAACGTCTGGTATGGCTATACCCCAACCACGGTTGGTAGCTATACGTTCACGATCGTGTGTACCGATGGCGTAGGGAATAGCCGAACGGTGGCACATCCAGTGACGATCGCGTCTCGGACCGCGCCAGACACCACGAATCCAGTGGTTGGCAGTATCTCGCCAACGACAGCGATTGCCGGCGCACCGGTAACGATAAGCAGCGCGTATAGTGACGCGGTGGGCGTGACGAGCTGCTATCTCATCATTGATGGGACGCCGTTGAATACGACGCTCTCCGCTTCAACTCAATCAGGAACAGCGAGCCGTGCTCATACGTTCAGCTCATCTGGTTCGTATCAAGTTTCGATGTCCTGTTTTGATGCTGCAGGCAATAACGGGGTGTCATCACGAACCATCGTCGTGAGTTCTGCGGTGGCGACGCCAACGGTTGATACGGTTGCCCCATCCCTGAGCGGAATCGTGCCTACTACCGCGGTGCGTGGAGTACCGGTAGCACTCTCGCTTGGGTATTCTGATGCGGTAGGTGTGACCTCATGTACGCTCCTGGTGAATAACGCTACGCAAGGAACAATGACGATCGGCTCAGCCATGAGCGGAACTGCAACTCGATCACACACGTTTTCAACAACTGGATCTGCCGCGGTGAAAGTGAACTGCCAGGACCAGGCGGGAAATATCGCTACAGCAACAGCGACGGTGGTGGTCTCTGAGCCTGTGTCGACGCCAACGCCGGGAGCCACATCCCCAACGGTTGGCCTCATTCCAAGCGTGGCCGTGAGCGTGAATGCGCCAGCGACCTTGAGTGCTACGGTATCCGATTCAGGATCGACGATCACCCGTTGCGATCTGTATGTGAACGGGGTGCTTGATGGAGCGATGACGGTGACAGGCGGTATCGCGTCACGCAGCCGCACCTTCATTTCTCAGGGGACCTATCTTGTCTACGTTCGTTGTACAAATGCTGCGGGAAATAGCACGAACGGAACAACGACGTCCGTGGTAGCGGCGGCATCAACCACGCCAACGCCAACACCTACACCAACGACGCCAACAACTCCCGTCACCACTCCAGCCACGCCAGGAACGACGCCGGCAACCTCTGTTCGCGCGCCCGCGCTGATGAAGCTTGCTTGTCCGAATTATGTTGTTGCCGCGGATCATCCTTGTAAGGCGGTGTACTACTACGGCCTCGACGGAAAACGGCACGCGTTCCCAAATTCGCAGGTGTATTTCACATGGTTTGCTGATTTCTCGTCGGTGGTTGAAGTAGCGCCTACCTTTCTCTCGTCAGTACCCTTGGGGCGAAATGTCACCTATCGACCAGGTGTGCGCATGGTGAAATTTACAACGCTTGATCGAGTCTACGCCGTAGGTCGAG
>CALBSL010000169.1 GCA_937968025.1 uncultured bacterium | reverse complement strand
CCTCCACAAGAAATCATTCCTTTTTCTGCGCCCATGTCTTTCCTACTCTTTCTCATTGTCCTGACGGGGCTCGTCCTCATTCATGAAGCGGGACACTTTTTCGCCGCGAAGTGGGCTGGGGTGAAGCCGGAGGAGTTTGGCGTGGGATTTCCGCCTCGAGCCATCGGATGGACCAAGGAACAGGGGAAGTGGCGACGGGTTCAGCGGGATGAGACACGGGCTACGGGAACTATTTGGTCGATAAATTGGCTACCGCTGGGGGGATTTGTGCGTCTCCAGGGGGAACAAGGTGAAGCGCCAGAACAAAAAGGAAGCTTTTCCCAAGCGAGTTTTGCTAAAAAATTTGTGATCATGGCGGCAGGGGTTGCGATGAATTGGTTGCTCGCCGTGTGTATTTTTACGGTTGCGTATCTCGTTGGCATCCCCACGGATCGTTCGGTTCTTCCAAAAACGGCCGTGATTCGCGACGCAAGTGTTCAGGTTTCGACGATTCTCCCGAACGGCCCAGCGGATCGAGCGGGAGTTCAGATGGGTGATCGTGTCGTGCGCATCGCTGGCATCGATGCTTCTACCGGGGCTGATGTGCTGGTACGCACGGTGCAAGAGCGTGCCCAGTCTGGTTCAGCGGTTGATCTTGAACTTGAGCGTGCGGGTGTACCGTTACGACTGTCTGTGATGCCCGAGGAATTATCTGAACTACAACGGCGAGGGATCGGAGTCGCCTTCGCTGAACGGGTGATCGCACGGTTGCCTTGGTGGCAAGCGCCGATCGAAGGGGTTCGAACGACCTTTATGTATACGGTGGGCATTGTTCAGGGTCTCGGCGGGCTTGTAAAAAATCTCATCACAAGTGGCGGACCGGGAGCGGACGTGTCAGGCCCGGTTGGCATTGCGGTGATGACGGGGAAGGTAGCGGAAGAGGGGGTGTGGGCGCTGGCTCGCTTTGCGGCGATTCTTTCGCTCAATCTTGCCGTCATTAACTTCTTGCCCATTCCAGCGCTCGATGGGGGACGTGCCCTGTTTCTCATCGCTGAGCGATTACGTGGGAAAAAGCTTCGAGCTAATCTCGAGGCGGCCATCCATAGTATCGGCTTTATCGTGCTGATCGCTCTGATCCTGCTCGTCACCCTTCAAGACCTTCGTCAGTACGGTTCTGGGATCTTGCGCTCGATTGTTTCTGTTCTCTAGTCCGTGGCAGACCCTCTCGCCAACGACACGAAAATACCCTATAACTCTTCTGTATGATTGATGCTCTGCAAGCCTGTAAAACGCAGGCGCTCGAACGGTTGAATGCTCTCACTGACATGGCGGGACTTGAAGGCTGGGAACAGGATATTTTAGGCCGTAAAGGCGAACTCGCCACGCTCCTCAAGGGCATGGCTGGTCTCACCTCGGAGGAACGCCCCAAAGTGGGCGTCGTTGCGAATGAGGTAAAAACCTCGCTCGAGGCGGCTCTTGCGGCACGAAAAGGGGAGTTAGAGGCATCATTTTGGCGCGCAAAGCTCGAAGGGGAGGTGGCAGACATTACGCGTCCAGGCACGATGCCTGCTCTTGGTCATACGCACCTTGTCCAGCAAGCCATCGAAGAGATCTCGACGATTTTTGAGCGAGCCGGTTTTGCGCGCGCTCGCCACCCAGAAGTTGATGGTGATTATTTCGCATTCGAGGGGTTGAATATGCCGAAGGATCATCCGGCGCGTGATGAATGGGAAACCTTTTTCTGTGATGCGCCGATCGATCCACGCATCGGGAAGATCGTCCTCACGCCCCATACCTCCAATGCGCAGGTTCGTGAGATGCGGAAGGGCGTCCTGCCTATTCGCATGATCAACATCGGGAAGACCTATCGTCGTCAGAGCGATGCGACGCACGTGCCCATGTTCCATCAATTCGAAGGGCTCTATGTCGATAAGCAGGTTTCGATTGCGCACTTGCTAGGCATTCTCGACTATTTTGCAAAAACATTCTTCGGTCCTGAACGTCGCACGCGCCTTCGTCCGTTCCACTTCAGATTCACTGAACCTTCTTTTGAGATTGATATCTCGTGTGCGGTTTGTGCTGGGGTGGGCACGGTGAATGGCGACAAATGCCGAATGTGTAAACGCGGATGGGTTGAGCTTGGCGGAGCCGGGATGATTCATCCAAACGTCCTCCGCGCTGGTGGTCTTGATCCGGAAGTCTATCAAGGGTTCGCTTTTGGTTGGGGGGTTGAGCGTGTCTACTTGATGAAAGAAGGCGTGAAGATCGATGACCTTCGCATTGTGTATAAGAATGATTTGCGCTTCTTGCAGCAGTTTTAGTTTTACGTATGAATATTCTTGCTTCTTGGAACTGGTTGAATGAGCTCGTTGACCTCAAAGGGCTGACGCCGGAGAGCGTTGCCGCGCGCGTGTCACTTTCTGGTCCTGGTATCGAAAAACTTCTCCCACAAGGGAAGGATCTTGATCAGGTCGTGGTTGGGCGCATTCAATCGATTGCACCGCATCCAAACGCCGACAAGCTTCGCGTGACAAAAGTAGATGTTGGCGACTCGGTTGCCACGATTGTGTGTGGTGGATCAAATATCGCGGAAGGGCAGTGGGTTGCCGTGGCGAAGATCGGAGCGAAAGTACGCTGGCATGGAGAAGGGGAGCTGATCGAGCTTGCACCGATTGACATTCGAGGAGTGGCAAGTGAAGGCATGATTTGTGCCGCCAATGAAATCGGTCTTGCTGAGGCGTTTCCTCATGGAGATCGAGAGATTCTCGATCTCGGAAAAGAGCTCCCCGCTCAGGTCTGGAAGGCGGGCACGCCGCTGGCAGACGCGCTTGAGCTCTCTGACGTCTTACTGGATACGGAAATCACCACAAACCGTCCTGACGCCATGGGGATGTTTGGCTTTGCGCGCGAAGTGGCGGTCATTATGGAGCGTCATCTCACGCTTCCAACGTCTCAGGTGATCGAAGCGGGCACAGAGCCTCTGACGGTGACGGTAGCAGGCGAGCGCGAAGGGAAACCGCTCTGCTCGCGGTTTATGGCGGTCAAGCTCGAAGGGGTGACGGTTGGACCTTCGCCTTGGTGGCTGAAGCGTCGGTTGCTGGCAGCTGGCCATCGTCCAATGAATACGCTTGTCGACATCACGAACTACCTGGTGCTCGAACAGGCTCAGCCGATGCATGTGTACGATGCGGCAAAGGTGCAAGGCGCATTGCGTGCGGCTCCGGTTGAGCGCCAAACCACGTTGCTCGCGCTGGATGGCCAAACGTACACCCTCGAACCCGGCATGCTTGCGATTCATGATGATACGGGACCGATCGGTATCGCAGGGATCATGGGCGGAGCATCAACGGCGGTTTCAGAAACAACGACAGCAGTCCTCTTCGAGGCGGCGACGTTTGATGACGTCTCCATTCGTCGAACGGCACGCGCTCTAAACCTCTCGACGGACGCCTCAAAGGCGTTTGAAAAAGGTCTCTCATCGGAGGCGCCGCTTGATGCGCTCGCTCGAGCGGTTGAGCTGTGTCAGGCCCTAGCCGGTGGAACGGTGGTCTCTCATGTAGCGGATGCTCGACCAAAGCCCTACGAACCCGCCACCTTCTCCATTACGGAAGCACAGGCGCAATCAATTATGGGAATCGCCATGGATGGCGCAACGATGCAGACCATCCTCGAGCGCCTTGGTTTTGAGGTGGTGCGCACCAATGGTGTACTCAGTGCAACCGTCCCTTGGTGGCGAGATCACGACATCGAAGATGGTCGCGACCTTGTTGAAGAAATCGCGCGTGTCTATGGCTATGCCAACATGCCTCCTGTGTTTCCCGCGGGGATCAGTCCGGTACCATCGGATCCTTCCTTCGCCTTTGTAACGCGGCTTCGTAGGCTCCTGAAGGGTTTTGGTGCAACGGAAACCATGGGGTACTCCTTCGTGTCTCGTCAGGAGCTCGAAAAGACGGGCTTGCAAGCAGAGACGACACTGAAGCTCCAGAACCCATTATCGCAAGATCATGAGTTCATGCGTCCCTCGCTCATTCCTTCGATGCTTGCAGCAGTCGTGGAGAATCAGGAACGCGCGCACGAACTTCGCCTCTTTGAGCTGTCTCGTGTCTATCACTGGAATCCGGCGCAGGCTCCGCTCCCAGAGGAGCGCGAACGCCTGGCGATGGCATTGGTGAATGGCGACGATGTCTGGGCGGAGGCGAAAGGCATGGTGGAAGCCGTTCTTCAGGAGTTAGGTATTTCCGGCGGTAGCTGGTCTCGGGTCGAAAACGAGGCTGTCTGGCATCCTGGTCGATCCATTGAGTATCGTCTGAATGGTGAAGCGCTGATGACAGCGGGCGAGCTTCATCCAAAAATGGCTGAGACCTGGAAGATCGATGTTCGAGTAGGTTTGGTTGATGGGGATGTAGAAGCGCTCGCTCGGCACACGGCAAGAGCGAAAGCCTATCAGCCGCTCCCACAATTCCCAAGCGTTGAACGTGACCTTGCACTTGTGGTTCCTGAACAGGTGACGATTGGCTCGATACAAGCGCTCTTCCTCACCAAGCTTGACCATACCGGACTTTTGCACGAGGTAACGTGGCTTGATACATATCGTGGCAAAGGGCTGGAAGAGGGGAAGAAATCAGAAACCATCCATCTAGTATTCCGCGCCACGGATAGAACGCTCTCTTCAGAAGACGTCGATGCGCTCATGACGCAAGCCACAGAGCTTGCAAAACGTGAACTCGGGGCGGTGATTCGTGGATCGTCGGTTTAATGAAGAAAAACGCCCACCGTAACCAGGTGGGCGTTTGTGTGCTATACTCCTTTCGTATGAACCTTTCCTTTGCTCACGATCTGTTTTATCTAGTGGCCGCTGTCTGTTTACTTGCGGTGTCCGGATTTGTCTGCTGGGCGCTCTATGAGTGGGCACGGCTTGGGAAGCAAACGAACGAGCTCGTGGAAGAATCCCGTGAAAAGCTCGGGGTTTTGGAAGGGGCATTTGATGCGCTCCTTGAGCAGGTTGAGTCCATCACCAATCTTGTTGGTTCGGTATCGAGTGTTGCGAACGGGATCTTCGGATTCTTTCAGCGGCGCGATCGACGAAGCTCGTTACGAGATGACGTGC
This sequence comes from uncultured bacterium, assembly GCA_937968025.1. Classification (GTDB taxonomy): domain Bacteria; phylum Patescibacteriota; class Patescibacteriia; order 2-12-FULL-60-25; family 2-12-FULL-60-25; genus JAGOUA01. The sequence goes on along the minus strand of CALBSL010000169.1, from coordinate 10,594 downwards.
GTCGATTACAAGAAGAGCTTGAGATGATGGAAGAAGAGCGCTAGCCCAAATCCCACGAAAAATCGTGGGATTTGCGTTTTCCGTGAGCGACTTCCAAAGTAACGATATAACTCCCGTCTCCGCAGGCCTTGTGCCGTCAGCGGATCCTCCATTCTATGGCAGACGCCCCATCTTCGGTTCCTCAGCCCGTTGAGGAAAAACCCAAGTCTCCGTTTGTGCACCTGCATGCGCATTCGATGTATTCGCTCTACGACGCCATTGGCGATGTGAGCGAACTTGTTGGTCGTGCGAAAGAGCTTGGATATGACGCCATTGCGCTCACCGACCACGGGAGCATGTACGGCGCGATCGAATTCTACGAAGCGGCAAAAAAAGCCGGCATGAAGGCCATTCTTGGGGTAGAAGCCTACATCGCACCAAACGAACATACTGACAAGCGCGCCGGGATCGACAACCATGTCTCTCATCTCACGCTGCTCGCGGAAACAAATGAGGGGTACCACAATCTTTTGAAGCTCATCTCGATCGCCTATCTCGACGGGTTTTACTACAAGCCGCGTATGAGTAAGACGCTCCTTCGCGAGCATCACGCCGGCATTATTGCGTTATCCGGCTGCTTGAAGGGCGAGATCCCCAAAGCCTGCCAGATGCACGATGTGGAAAAGGCGGAACAGGTAGTACGAGAGTATCAGGAGATTTTTGGAAAGGACCATTTTTTCCTTGAGATGGTCCACCGGCCAGAGTCGCCCACGCAACTTGAAGTGAATCAGCTGCTTGTTGAGCTTGCAAAAAAAACGGGTGCCCCAATCGTTGCGACGAAAAACGCCCACTATCTTCACGAGGACGATCGTGAAGCGCAGGACGCCCTCATGTGTATCCATGATGGAAAAGAGCTCGCTGATACGAATCGCGTGTCGGGGGCGTTTGCCGACGCGTCGTTATCCGCGCCTGAGACCATGGTCGAGGCGTTTCGTGAGTGGCCGGACGCGATTACCAACACGCGGGCCATTGCCGATCGTTGCCAGGTAGAGCTTGAACTTGGGAAAAACCTGCTCCCCGAATTTGTGGTACCGGAAGGGGAGACAGAGGTGTCTCACCTCAAGGCGCTGTGTGAGCAGGGGTTAATTGAGCGCTATCCTGATCCTGAGATCCAGCCGAAGGCTCGTGAGCGCATGAATTTCGAGCTCTCCGTCATCGAGCGTATGGGGTTTGCGGCGTACTTTTTGATCGTGCAGGATTACATTGTGTGGGCCAAAAACCACGGGGTCATCGTGGGGCCGGGTCGTGGATCGGCAGCCGGATCAGTGGTGGCCTACGTCTTGAAGATCACCAACATCGAGCCATTGCGGTATGGCCTACTGTTTGAGCGTTTCTTGAACCCGGATCGCATCTCAATGCCTGATATCGATACCGACTTTGATGACGTGAAACGTGCGGATGTTATTCGCTATGTCACGGAGAAATACGGCGCGGCTCGTGTCGCGGGCATTATTACGTTCGGAACCATGGCTGCTCGAGCCGCGGTGCGTGACGTGGGGCGCGTGCTCGGTGTGCCGTATGGGGGTGTTGATCGTATCGCGAAGATCGTCCCGCCGCCGGTGCAGGGGAGGCATATTCCGCTTCAGGAATCGATTGTAGATGCTCCGGAATTAAAACAGGCCTATGAATCAGATGAGCGAGTTCGTCGGCTGATTGATCTCGCCATCAAGCTTGAAGGGACAACACGACACGCCTCTCAGCATGCCTGTGGTATTGTGATTGCTCCCCGCGACCTCGTAGAGTTCGCGCCACTGCAGAAAGCGCAAGGAGGAGATTGTGAACAGGTGATTCAGTATTCGCTCCATTCTGCGGAAGTGTCCGGACTGCTCAAGATGGACTTCTTAGGTCTGTCGAACTTGTCGGTGATTCGTGACTGCTTGGAGATCGTTCAAGCGGTTCATGGTGAAACCGTGGTGATTGACGACATCCCGCTGAAAGACACAAAGACCTTTGAACTGCTCGGCCGGGGGGATACCACGGGAGTATTTCAGCTTGAAAGTGACGGCATGAAGAAATACATTCGTGAACTAAAGCCTACGGTGATCGAAGATATTATCGCCATGGTGGCGCTGTATCGTCCGGGACCGATGCAGTTTATCGATTCCTTTATTGCGCGTAAGCATGGACGAGAGCGGATCATCTACAAGCACGAGCTCACCGAGCCAGCGCTCAAGGATACCTACGGCCTGCCGATCTATCAGGAGCAAGTCATGCAAGTGGCCAAAGACATGGCCGGTTTCACAGGAGGACAAGCAGACACGCTCCGCAAAGCCATGGGAAAGAAGATCGCTAAACTCATGGCTGAGATGAAGGTGAAGTTCGTTGATGGGTCCGTCAAGAACGGCGTACGTCAAGATATCGCGGAAGACATTTTCCAGCAGTTCGAAGAATTCGCTGCCTACGGCTTCAATAAGTCTCACGCTGCCTGTTATGCGCTTATTGCGTATCAAACCGCGTACCTCAAGGCGCATTACCCTGAGTGCTTCATGGCGGCGCTGCTTAATTCGGATTGTTTAAATATCGATCGCGTCAGTATTGAAGTAGAGGAGTGTCGTCGCATGGGGATTGAGGTGCTCCCACCAGACGTGAACGAATCCTATAAGGGGTTTTCGGTCGTGAAGGGAACGAACACCCTTCGTTTCGGCTTGCTCGCGATTAAGGGGTTGGGAGAAGATGTCGTGGACGAGCTCATCAAAGAACGGAAGGCGAATGGACCATACAGCGATCTCGCAGATTTCGCGTCACGCATTAAGGGGAAGGCGTTTAATCGACGCTCACTCGAATCGCTGACGAAAGCAGGGGCGCTTGATCGCTTTGGGGAGCGCAACGCCCTCTACTTTAACCTTGAAACCATTCTCGACTACCATCGTCGTCTCACGAACGAAGAGAAGACGGGACAGGCGAACCTCTTCGCTCTTCCAGGGCTCATGCAGAGCCAGCCAGCGCTGCGCTTGAAACCGGCACCAGAGGCAATGTTGTCGGAGAAACTCGCCTGGGAAAAAGAGCTGCTTGGACTGTATGTGTCGAGTCATCCGTTCCGAGAGTACGAAGAGCGCCTCGCTGGATTGTTCATTCCCATCAACACGCTCGGAACGAAAAAGAAAGAGAAGAGCGTGCGTATCGGTGGGACGTGTACGATGGCAAAAAAGATTCTCACCAAGAACCAGGAAACGATGGTCTTTATGAAGGTAGAAGATACGCAAGGATCCATCGAGGCGGTCGTGTTCCCTCGCGTGTATCGTGAGAAGCCTGAGCTCTGGGAGGCGGATAAATCGCTTGTGCTCTCAGGACGTGTGCAAGAAAAAGATGATGAGCTGAAGTTTTTAGTGGAGTCAGGGTATGAATTGCGCGCGGATAATCTGGATCAGGTAGAAGACTATGTTCGTCGACTCAATATCAACGCCAATCCGCATAAAGGGGTCTACGATCCCGCGCCAGCAGCTCCTCGACCCGTACGCGGAGTGACGTTGTCTGTACGTGCTACCCCGTCGCCTTCGATGCTTGAGCAGTTGCGCGTCATCTTTCAGAATCACCCTGGCGCGTACCCCGTCTTTTTCCTCGTGGAACAGGCGGGTGGGCGTCAACGCATTACCACGTCGTTCCGTATCGGGTTTGATGAATTGGTCGCGAAAGAGCTTGAGTGCGTGCTTGGTCCGGATACGGTGAAGGTAGACGTGTAGGCGGAGGAGGGAGAGTTTGGTATACTCCGAGTATATGGCTCATCGTTCTTTCTCCTCGCCGTCTCGTGGGCAAACGCGCTTTTGGGCAGCGGCAAGTCTCATCACGCTTCCGCTCTCCCTTATCGTCTTCGCTTCGATTGGATTGACGGCACTGTCATCGTTTGCGCTCGGCGTCCTTGCAACGCTTCTCGTGCTCGCGCTCAACGTGTTCATCGAAGGGTCACTCTGGGTATCGCGTGAACAGTGGAGTGAGGTGTTTGAGAATCCTGAAGCATCGCTTCGTCTGGCGATGATTGCTGGTGCGTTGTTGCTGATCGTCGAAAGTGCGGCGTTATTCTATATTGTCGCGGCACCCGGTTCAGATGAGCTTCTGCTTCAACTCATTCAACAGCGACAGTGTATCGATCCGCAGGGGGTCTTTATCGACGTGTGTCGTGCGCTCGGCGGCGCCCTCTAGCCTATGCGCATCGGCTTTCACGGAGCAACGCGCGAGGTGACGGGGTCTTGCTATCTTGTTGAGACGGAGGAGTCCCGCATTCTCATCGACTGCGGGCTTTTTCAAGGCGGATCGTTTTCCTCGAGCAAGAACCTTGAGCCCTTTGCTTTTGATGCTTCGACGATCGATGCGGTGATCGTCACGCATGGTCACCTCGATCACGTAGGACGGCTGCCAAAGCTCGTGAAGGAGGGGTTTGTGGGGAGTATCTACGCGACACAGCCGACGGCTCCCATCGCAAAGCTCGTGCTCGAAGATGCCGAGCGCATTCTCGAAGACGATCTCAAGCGCCTTCATCGCCCGATGCCGTATTCCACGCAAGATGTCGAAGCGGCGGTGCGGGCGTTCAAAGCGTTTCCATACAACCATACGGTTTCCCTGGGCGATCTGTCGTTCCGTTTTCGTGATGCGGGACATATTTTTGGGAGCGCTTTCGTAGAGCTGACGGAGCGGGGAGGAGCGAAGGTCGCCTTTTCCGGCGATCTGGGCAATGAGCACGTGCCGATCATTCGTGAAACCGCGCAGCTCTCCGCGGTAGATGCGCTCGTCATGGAGTCGACCTACGGCAACCGCATTCACGAAGACGAATCATTGCGTACACAAAAACTCCGCGATGTCATCGTGCGAACCGCTCAGCGCAACGGTGTGCTCGTCATTCCGGCATTTGCGATCGAGCGCACGCAACAGCTCCTGTTTGAATTAAACCGCTTGGTCCAGTCGCAGCAGCTCCCCTCGATGGATGTGTTTTTGGACAGTCCCATGGCGATCCACGTGACGGAGGTGATGCGTCAATTTCCACAATACTACGATCCAGAGGCGAAACAACTAGCGGCTGAAGGGGAAGACTTCTTTGATTTTCCGGGGCTCCACGTCTGTCTCTCACGTGAAGATTCGATGAAGATTAATGACGCACGTCGACCAAAAATTATCATCGCTGGTGCAGGCATGATGAACGGAGGGCGTATCTTGCACCATCTCGTGCGCTATCTTGGCGATCCACGTTCCACAGTGCTCATCATCGGCTATCAAGCCGAAGGCACGCTGGGCAGACAGCTCTACGAGCACTCGAAGAAAGTGCAGGTCTTGCAAGAGACTATTGACGTTAGAGCGGAGATCACGAGTATCGGGGCCTACAGCGCCCATGCCGACCAGAACAAGCTCGTAAAATGGGTCAGAACCGCCGCAGGGAAGCCAGAAAAAGTGTTTTGTACCCACGGAGAAGAGGGAGCGTCCGTCGCTCTCGCGACACGGCTGCAGGCGGAACTTGGAACGGAAGCGATCGTGCCGAGATTGTTGGACGTCGTGAAGTTGTAGGGGTTGACGAAGCCGTCTGAAGAAGGCGGCTTTTTCTATTTCTTCGTACCCTGGACAACCTGGCCTTTTTTCGCTATACTACGCGACAAACACCTGTTCGGTGTCTTTTCTCTTCTATGCCTGCCATCCGCAATATCGCGATTATCGCGCACGTCGACCACGGGAAAACCACCCTCGCCGACGCTCTTCTCCGTCAATCGGAGACCTTTAAGGATAAAACTCTCGAGGGAGAAGCGATTCTCGACTCGAACGAACTCGAACGCGAGCGCGGTATTACGATTCTCGCCAAGAACTGTGCGGTGAACTTCCAGGGGGTCAAGATCAACATCGTTGATACTCCAGGACACGCCGACTTCGGTGGGGAAGTGGAACGCATCATGAACCTCGTGGACGGCGCACTCTTGCTCGTTGACGCGAAGGAAGGACCAATGCCACAGACGCGCTTCGTTTTGAAGAAGGCGATCGAGGCTGGGCACCGCATCATCGTGGTCATCAACAAGATCGACAAGCCAGAAGCACGTACGGACTGGGTGGTGAACCAGGTCTTCGACCTCTTCGTCACGCTTGGAGCTTCTGATGCGCAGACGGACTTCCCAATTCTGTACGCCTCCGGCAAGCAGGGGAAGGCGGGTCTCGAAAACAACCTCGACACCATGACGGACATTCGTCCGCTCTTCGAAACGATCGTGAAGGAGATCCCGGAACCAACCGCTGATGCTACGGGTCCATTGCAGGTGTCCGTTGCCAACGTGAGCTACGACAACTACAAGGGTCGTTTGGCGCTTGGTCGTGTCATGCGTGGAACGTTCCGTGCGGGTCCTGTGGTTCGCATCGATCGCAATGGTCAGCCATCGCAGCAAAAGATCACCTCGTTGATTGGCTTCATGGGTCTCGGAAAGATCGAAGTACAAGAAGCGGTCGCTGGTGACATTATCTCGTTTGCTGGTATTTCTGATATCACCATCGGTGAAACCGTCGCTGATCCAGCCACTCCAGAAGCCTTGCCGGTGATTCATATCGAAGAACCAACGGTGAAAATGACGTTTGGTGTGAACACCTCCCCATTCGCGGGGCAGGAAGGACAGTTCACGACGTCTCGTAACATTAAGGAGCGCTTGGATCGTGAGCTTCAGAACGACGTTGCTCTCCAGGTAGAACCAGCCGCCGGTGACGGAAACTTCATCGTCTCAGGACGTGGGGAGCTTCACCTCTCGATTCTCATTGAACGCATGCGTCGTGAAGGGTTTGAACTTCAGGTGTCTCGTCCTCAGGTTATTTTCAAGGAAGAGAACGGCGTGAAGACCGAACCATACGAAGAGGTCTCCATGGAATGTCCAGAAGGCATGAGCGGATCGGTCATCGAAAAGATGGGACGCCGTAAAGCCGACATGAAGAACATGCGCGTCGAAAACGGGGTTGCCTATCTCGAGTTCGAAGCACCAACGCGTGGTCTTATCGGCTACCGCAACGAGTTCATGGTCGATACGCGTGGACAGGGGATTCTGAACACGCTCTTCCTCGGCTATCGTCCGTTCATCGGCTCGATTGACGCCGTTCCACACGGCTCGCTCATTTCTCACGAAACGGGTGAATCCAACACCTACGGCATGCTTGGCGCTCAGGAACGTGGGGTGCTCTTCCTCAAGCCTGGTGCAAAGGTGTATGAAGGCATGGTCATTGGTCAGAACGCCAAGCCAGAAGACCTTATCGTGAACGTCTGTAAAGAAAAGCGTCTCTCGAACATGCGTTCGAAGGGAGACGGAGTCGCCGAAGGTCTCACGACCCCTCGCGACATGACGCTGGAAGAATGTCTGGAATACCTGGGAGAAGATGAGCTTCTCGAGGTGACGCCAGAATCGCTCCGCATCCGCAAGATTTTCCTCAAAGAATTTGAGCGCAAGCGCGCGTCTGGATCGTAAGATCAAACAATAACTCCCGATAGTCTCGGGAGTTTTTGTTTGGTAGATGGCCTTGGCAAAATCGACGAAATCTGGTATAGGTGAGGGGCTCTTTTTCAACGAGGTTCGTCATGAGCGCAAGAACACCGAACACCGCACCACTGTTTCAGTTCGAAGAAGGGATCGTGGAGTGGCCTCTGCGACCAAAGGATACATTCATTCACGGACGCTACCTGAGCATTCATGATCAGCTCGCCGCCTTGGCGCGCTGGGGGAACTTGTTTCCCGACCTGCCTTTGCCGTGCACTCCGGAGGATCTCCGTCGGGTTCGTGCCTATGCCGCGGTCATTGACGATGCGGTGGGGTGGTCTGCGGGTCGAGCTCCGCCCGGTCACTGCCTCGTCATCGTGCCCTACCTGGGTTCGACCGTGGATACCTTTCGTTTCCTTCGGGCTCGGCTGTATGGCTGTCTCAAGACCCGTCACGATAGGCAACCTCGGTTTGGACCTGGTGATCCAGACAACGAGGCAGGTATCTGTCTCGGTCCTCGAATCAGTGCCCCCAGGTATCGTCTGCGGGTCGAGTTCATCGATCTGGAGTATCGGACGCCCGTAGAACAGACGAGATTGAAGTCGTTCAAGCAGCAAACGATCGAGGAGGAACTGATCAAGCGCGGAACCATCCTGGCGAATGACGCCAGGCTGAGGACGCCCAAGCCTGAAGAGGTCGTTGACCGAACCTCGGCGCACGCCGGCGTTCTGGCGGCCTACGCGCTCCATTGGCCACTTGCGCATCAGCTCGACGGTGTGCGCATCCCGCACCCGATTCTGGGTGGGTATCGACTGACCGTCAGTAGCCGACATCCCTGGCGGAAGGAACCGCCGAGCACGGAGCCGTGGCAGCACGCCCCCATGATCGTGCGGAGCGAGCACGATGAACGCGCTGAGCTCATTGCCTACAGCCTCTCAAAGGCTGTGCACCAGGCCTCTGTTCCCAAGATCCTCAGAACCAGCTGAACCTCACCTCTCTCGCCTCCCGATGTCCATCGGGGGCGTTTTTTATTTTGTGTCGTTAGTTCAGTTCCGGACCGATTGAATAATTGGTAAAAAACTCATCAGGAACATCACGAACGAGCGAAGCCCAGTTGGCCCCCCAGAGCTCGATCGCTCGCGCTTCGCTTGGAATATGGCGCATCGTGCCAAATACATCCGTGACGAGATAGACTTCCGAGTACGTTTGCGATTTCACGAGGGTGCCCGGTCGGAGCGTGACATTCCGCTTCAAGGTAAAGCCGTGGAGCGCTTCATCAGGCACGGTTTCAACGGTTTCAAAGGTCGGATACCACGACATGAAGGTAGCGGCGTTGGGGAAGACGAGTCGCTCATCGCCGGGGAGGAGGCAGAACACCGTGCTTCCTTGGCGAGTTCGCACGACATAATCACACTCAAGAGACGATTGCGCGATAAAGCTCACCGACAAGCGCGAGCGCGCAGGATCAGCAAAGGTGAAGTAGCGATCACGCTCCGTTGGACCGATCGCATCGAGCCATTGCAGGACGGCGCGGATGTCGACCAGTTCGTAGCGAATTCGTTGCGCTTTTCCATCTTCCGTGATCGTGACGATGCGCGTTGGCACGCCGATCAAATGATGCTGCGCATTGATGGCGCTGCCGCCAGAATTTCCGGGACGGAAACTCGCCGTGGTGCGGATAAAGCCATTCCCAAACCCTTGAATGTAGCCGGGGAGAACAGTAAACACGCTGCCGCCAGGAAACCCAAGTGTCCACATGCGGTCATTCTCTTCGGAAAACTCCCAAATCTTCAAAAAAGGAAAGTCGCCAAATACCTCCTCGCGACTGACGGGCGTCGTGATGCGGAGCAGGGCAAAGTCCTGGTTGTTGGCATGGTTCGCGACCCAGCGATCAACACGAGCACGATAGGTGTAGCGAATGAGTTCCGTTGCAGGGTCAATAATCCCCACACGGCATTCCGTGGCAGCTTTTGGCGGGGTCGCTTCTAGATTGGCCGCCACATGGGCATTGGTGAGGACGTAGCCATCGCGGCTGATGATCGTTCCTGACCCCTGGCGGTTTTCGCAAACCACTCGTACCGTTGCTTGCCGAACCCCGGCCGGAAGGGGATCGGTCGCTTGTGCTTGTACCGATACAGGGAGGGCGAGGAGGGCGAGCAAAAGAAGGGGAGATCGACGCATATACGCCGAACGGTACCACGCCCGTTTACACGACTCAACGAGCGCGCTATCCTCCGGCCGAACCTATGCGAAAAGAAATCGTGCTCGACATTGAAACACAAAATACCTTCCAGGATGTGGGCGCCTACAACCCAACACTGCTTTCCATATCCTTGGTGGGGGTCTACTTTTACGAAACGGATACGTACGAAGCGTTTTTCGAGCAGGACCTCCCGAAACTCTGGCCCCGCCTTGAACGCGCTGAGCGTATTATCGGCTACAACCTGCTCGGTTTTGACTACCCATGTATGCAGCGGTACTACACGGGAAATATCAGTCAGCTGCCCACGGTTGATCTGCTAGTAGAAATTGAAAAGAAGCTGGGACATCGTATCAAGCTTGATTCCGTGGCTGAGGCGACGCTTGGCGTGGGGAAGTCTGGACACGGTTTGATGGCCGTCGAATACTGGAAGAAAGGGGAGCTCGATAAGCTCAAGGAGTATTGCTTGCAAGATGTACGAGTGACGAAAGATGTCTATGAGCATGCTCTCGAACATCAAGAAGTGTTCTACTTCGATCGTCAGGGAGCGAAGCAGCGGATCACGTTACCGATCGAACCACCCATCCCAGCAGCGCGCACCGCGATCAACCTGTCGCTTGGATTGTAAGAGGAAAAGAGCTCAGGCGAGCTCTTTTTGCTTGCAGCGAGCGGGGAAATCTTTTTATCCACATCGGAATCGGCCTAAAAGGAGGGGGGAGATGAAAAATACGCCTGATTCTTGGGTGAAATAGCGAGATTTGCCCACCCTTTGAAACACCATATATCGTGGTCAAGTTCGCTTTGAACCACAATATCTAGTGTTCTATGTCCTTCTTTGTTCTCACTCGTAGCGGCGCCAAAATCCCGTTTGATCTCACCATGCTTGAACAATCCCTGCAGCGAGCAGCGCAAGAAATAGGGGAGCATGATGCATTTG
>CALBSL010000168.1 GCA_937968025.1 uncultured bacterium | reverse complement strand
TCTTCCACGGATTGCTGCATACCAACAAGCCGGATCTCGAAGCGCTCTACCGTGTCGGGTATATCCCGATGGTGACGAAGAACGCGGGGAGCCCACCTTATCCTGGATGGGATGATCCGCTCGGGCTCCCGACAGCACCCTGGTATGACGCGATGGTGGCGGCGACGAATCCCCCACGCAATATCATCCTGCTGGACCACGAGCAATGGCCCTACGGCACGCAAGCGGAGCGACAGGCGACGGCGGGGAAGTACGTCATTCTCTACAACGAAATCAAGGCGCGTCGTCCTGGATGGAAAATCGGGTGGTACACCGATCCGGTTCGCCGCAACTTCTGGTCGTCGATCAAAGATCAAGGCGCGGTTGAATACAAGGCGTGGCGCTCAGAGATGAACGACCTCGCAGCGGTGATGGCTCCGTTCACCGATGTGTATCTCCCTTCGCTCTACTTTCACTATACGCGGGACACGGCTCCCCAGAACATTGAATGGGTGACAACCTACATCATCGCCCACATCAACGAAGCGAAGCGATTGCGCCGAGTGTACGGACGGATGGAATCGCCGATCTATCCCTACGTCTGGTATCGCCGCGCCGATGACGTGCGGGATCTCGATGCCGACGTGTGGGAAGCCATTGTGCGGACGGTCTTGGAACATGCAGACGGGCTGGTGCTGTGGGGAGGATTCAAGACTATCGCTCCAGCAGGGCCTTTGCCGTGGGACGAGAACGCTCCATGGTGGGTGACGATCAAGGCGCGACTCACGGATAAACGGCGAACGGGATAGGAGAACGTATGTACTACTTACTATTTAGTATCGTGTGGGTGCTAACCGTCGTCGTGCCGGTTGGGGCGCAACAAGAAATGCGCTCCGCCACCAAAGGCAGCTCCACCCCCTTGCCGATTACTGACAGCGCGGTCGACGCCGATCATAATGCGCTTGATGTGAAATGCCTGGCTGGATGTTCTGTCGGTGGAGTTGGTCGATGACACGTTTCTTATCTATCCACTATCACGATTCGAAAGGGGCGTTCACGATGCGAAATTTACTACTTATAGCACTCGTGATATTCATGGATCTCCCCGAGTTCGCTCTTGCGCTTACGTGTCCTAATAAGCCGTCGAATGCCACAACCATTACGACGGTGCATTTTAATACCTCTGACGGTGAAGGGCAGCTCTGGGAGATCTACCCCGGCGCTGGACAAATTCGACAGCCGTCAGGTGTCGAGGGCAATGCCACAGCGTCAATTTTGCCTGTCGGATCAGGCACCGGCGGCCAGCAAACAATCTGGCCAAAGTCAGGGGCGCAGCAGCCGCTCACCAATCTGTACTCCTGTTTTCGCTGGAAAATGAACGCCTCCTTTGTGGGGATTCGTGAAGGCAACAAACTCTTCTTCCAAGCCGCGCAGGATTTTACTTATGGGCGCCAGGGTATGAATGGTGTGTGGTACGTGAACAAACGATCATCTGATTACCCCTATCAGCAATATCAACTCTTATTTAGTCACAATTCCGGCAATCTCGACAACTCGCACGTGTGCCCGTTTGATCTTGGTCTGGCCTGCCTCCCGAACGTGGCTGACACCATGATTCTCCCTGACACTT
>CALBSL010000167.1 GCA_937968025.1 uncultured bacterium | reverse complement strand
CCTTGGGTGCTTTAGTCCATCGATTACACGATCAGTTTACAGAACCTGTGGTCGTTACGAATGGCGATGAGTTGAAAGGGTTGGATTTGCAAGAGTTGATAAAAACACACGAGACATTAAAACAGCAAGATCCTACGCATGCGGCCACGGTTGGTCTGATTCGTGTTTTTAACCCATCTGATTATGGAGTGGCGGAGATGGATGAAGACCGGATTATTAAATTCCACGAAAAGCCTGCGCATCCCCCTACCAATTTGATTAGCTCTGGTTTATATATTATTGAGCCATCAGTTCTACAAGAAGTTGATCGTTCGCGAACGAATTTGATGTTTGAAAAAGATTTGTTTCCTTGGCTGGCCGAGAGTCGGCGTTTGGGTGGGTGCGCCTTGGAAGGTCCTTGGTATGATTGTGGGACGCTTGAGCGTTGGGAGAAGGCTATCAACGAATGGAAGGAGCCGCACGATGGTCATGGATCACGTAACACGTAACACGTATCACGTATCACGTATCAGATAACATAACTGACATCAATGGAGAATGTACGTTTCTTTCTGCTGCGGAAATACAGCGATGTATCAACTCGGGGGAAATTATTTTATCCCCATTTGAGGAAAAGAATCTCAAAGAAGGGAGTTATTCGTTTACGTTGGGAAATCGAGTTAGCTATTTGAAGTCAAAGCGGGAATATATCCTGGTGAGGAGATTGAATACGAATAGGTGGAGGTGTCTAGAGGGGCTATCTGTTGAAGCTGGGTGAATTCGCGATTTTTTATACAAGAGAGAAGAAGGATTTTGGATATCTTTTTGTCAGCTATGGACGGCGTGTAAGCTCTCGACGAAGGGCTTCGAGTGCGCTAATCTGTGGGGCACATGTCTCTTTCTTCTTCCTCACCGGAATCGGTATCGACACCTGTTCCTAATCCCAAGCAGAAAACCTTTGCCGCTGTTTTGGAGATTATTCAATCATTGCTATTTCGGCGGCCATCGTCATTCCCCTACGCACCTTTTTGGTGCAGCCTTTTTATGTCAAAGGGGCGAGCATGGAACCAAATTTTTACGATCACGAATATTTGTTTATTGATAAGCTTACCTATCGACGGACGGAGCCGCAGCGAGGAGACATTGTGGTCTTTCGCTATCCGCGTGATCCAAGTGAGTATTTTATTAAGCGTGTGATTGGGTTGCCGGGTGAAACGGTTGAGGTTGCGAATGGCAAGGTGCGGATTTATAACAAAGACCACGAAAACGGATTTGTGCTTGACGAGAAAGGGTATTTGGATCAAGACTATACCGGTTCAACGGATACAAAGACGTTAAAAGACGATGAGTATTATCTCATGGGCGATAATCGGGCCGCGAGTCTTGATTCGCGCGCATTCGGTCCCGTGAAGAGGTCTTTTTTGACGGGAAAAGTCTGGGTACGTGCGTATCCTTTCGATCGTTGGAGACATTTTGATCACATCACCTATCAACCTTAGTTTACTCAGTCTATGTCCAAACAACCTACTAAAGCCAAACCCGTAAGCAAAAAACCTGTGGCCAAGCCTGCAGTTGCTGGCGATGTAACTACGCCTGCTTCTCTTCCGGTTGCCAACAAGAAATCTGCACAGCCTATTCAGCTTGTACGTGGAATGCGCGACCTTTTGCCCGCTGATCAGCCATATTGGCAGATCGGAAGAGCGTCGTGTAGGGAAAGAG
>CALBSL010000166.1 GCA_937968025.1 uncultured bacterium | reverse complement strand
TGGAAGTCGAAGTAGACGTCGTTGTGGAACTTGTCGAAACCGTCGTCGTAGTAGCAAGCGTGGTGGTCGTCACCGAATCCGCCGCGGAGAAACGATTCATGATACCCGAATCGCGGAAGGAAAATACCACGGCGCCGACAGCGATACCGAAGACCATCAACATCACGATCGGCACGAACGATCTTCCGGGCGTGACGGTCGCGGCGGACAAATCTTCCATTTACGCGGGCGAGACGGTCAATGTCACCGTCACGGCGACGGACAGCGACGGCGACAGCACGCCCGATTATCTCGATACCGATGACGATGGCGATGGCATCACCGACCCCGGCTTCTTCGGTGAGGTGGTCACCCGCCCCCTCACCGACGCAGAGGCCGGCAAGTTCCAGACCGTCCTCACCCTCCGCAACGGCGAGCGGGTCCACGTTGACGCGCGCCAGGTCCAGTTGCGGGCCCTCCGCAACCCGTCGTTCACCCGCGGCAGTGACGGCGTCCCGGTTCAGGCCAAGCTCACCGCGTCGGCCATCATGGTCGCGTCGGATTGGGGCATGCGTCTGAAGGACGGCTTCGCGGGCATCTCCGTGCGTGAGCGCGGTGGGGGCGTCGCGGTGCTCTGGATGATCATCGGCGGCGTCCCGCACATCGGGCTGCAGTCGCACAAGCGCGGCCTGATGGCCAGCCCCAACAACCCGGAGGGGTCGTCGCTCGAGTGCCCCCGCGGCTTCGCCGACCCCGGCGATGCGGACTACCAGGCCACGGCCCTCCGTGAGCTCAAGGAGGAGCAGCCGACCCTCGACGTCGACGCGCTCCTGAACAACGACAAGGGGCTCGATCGGCACGTCATCGGCGCGCTCAACTCCAACACGGCGATGTTCAACTACCCGAACGACGGCGACGGCAACCAGCGGGGCGTCAGCTTCGTCTTTCGCGAGATCCCGTCCACGGGCTTCGTCGCCAACGCTGAGGGGGTCTACACCCTCCCCGAGGGCACCATGCCCGCCGTCATCATGAGCAAGGACGAGCGCGGGAAGATCGGGAAGATTCAGTTCTACCCGTGCCACGTCATCGCCCCGCGCGTCGTCTGCCTCATGACGCGCTTCGCGATCGGCGAGGTGGCCCTCCGCGCGCTCACCAAGGTCGCCCAGAGCGACGCCATCCGCGGCGCCTTCGCCTCCCTCTCGGCCCGTCAGTGACCTTCCCCCACGAGCATTCAGTGCTCCTGGGGGCTTTTCATTTGTGGGGAGTTCTGCTACGTTTTGCCCGCTCAACGTGAGCGAAGGAGTGTGGCGTATGTCGCGTGATGATCGTCCGGCGTTTCTCAGGGTGTATGACGAGGTTGGACACGCCTTGATTCGTGGCTGGAATCTGTTCGAGATCTCCGGCCTTCGAGCGAGAGCTCGTGTGAACTCGCATGTCGGGCTCATGGAGCTCTGGGTCACGGTGATGAAGCCTGACGGAAAAGGGGGTGAGAAGCCGTGCTATGAGCAGCCGAAGATCCTCGAGAATCAGGGCGTCATCGTTCTGATCGAAGACGATCAGGGACGATTTGTCTTCGTCCAGAACTACCGCCAGGTGGGGAAGCGGGTGCCCGGTGTTCCGGCCACTCGATACGTGAATGCCCTCTGTGCGGATCCTCAACTCATTGAGCGGTCGTTCGCTCAACTCGGTGAGTGGGGCTGGGAGCTTCCCCAGGGAACGGTGACGAGTGCGGATCCCAGGTACGAGTCGCTTTCTGAGCGGGAGCTCATCTTCGAGATCGCTCGCATCGAAGCGCGAGAAGAGGCTGGGTGCGAACTGACGGAGTTGAGATTTGTTGGCTGGCTGCATACCCAGTCCACCTACATCCCGTTTCCTTGGGCGGTTGTGCACGGTCGAATGGAATCGCAGGGGGAACAGGCGCCTGAAGAGAACGAATTCATCGGTCGTGTCGAACGCCTCACGCCTGCACAAATCCGGGAGCGTATCGACGAAGGATCGCTCGGCTGTGCGTCCATGCTGGGCGCCCTTCTCATGGCGGGGATTCCCATTCCGCCTTCGAGGTGATGCTCGTGTTCACCTGATTCTGCTCGAAACCATTTTGGAAAGGGACCGGTGATCTTCATGGACCTTCAGTTCATTCCCGTTCAACGCGACAAGAGACACGTCAACCGACATCTCCTCGTGCTCGACCTGAGCGAGGTTGCGCAGGCGCTCGGGGCCAAGGTCGTGGTCTCGTACCTGAACGTCATGGATCCTGGCGCCATTGCTGGCAATCATCGTCATGTGCGCAAGCTCGAGGCGATGCGTGCCGCGGTCGGACGCCTTCAGGTCGATCTTCTCGACGTCGCCACCGGGGAACGGATGTCGGTGATCCTCGATGACAGTGGTGACGCTGAGCACGGCTACTGCCTGATCATCCCTCCGGGGGTCGGGCATGCCGTCACCAACCTCGGAGCGACGGTCGGCGTCCTCGAGGTGTTCGCCACTGAGCCGCCCCGGGTGAGCGACGACGACTTCCCGTGTGCGGTCACTCCTACGACCTGAGAGCCGAATTCGGCTCTTTTTCATTTTTCATGACGGGGTTTACGGTCCCCCTTGCCAAGCCGGCGATTTTCGGGTATTATTGGGCGGTCTATGAAAGCCTCTATCCACCCAACGTATTATCCGTCCGCCAAGGTCGTTTGTGCCTGCGGCAACGAATTCAGCGTTGGTTCCACCAAAGAAGTCGTGAGCGTCGAATTGTGCAGCAAGTGCCACCCATTCTACACGGGTCAGCAGAAGCTCATCGACACGTCTCGCCGTATCGAAAAGTTCGCCGAAAAATCCAAGGCGAAGGCCGCCTTGCCAACCACGGGCAAGAAGGTGAAGGCCGAAAAGCGCGCCGCCCTGAAGGAGTCCAAAAAGACCGTTCAGCAGACGATCGACGCTTAGGTATTCTCCAAAAACCGAGCTCTCTCGCGGGACTCGGTTTTTGCTATCCTGAATTCACTCTCTCTTTCGCGCTATGACTGATCACGCCCTCCAACAGGCAGCGCACGAAGCGCTTGCCTCCATCACCAAAGCTGAAGCCGTGCTTGCGGATCCGGCGATTTTTGGTGATCAAGCAAAATTGAAGCTGGCGTCCCAGGCGTATGCTCACGCCAAAGAGCTGGCAAAATCGGCAGAGCTCTTTTTGCGAGCAGATCGTGCGTTTCAGGACGTGCGTGAAGCAGCCGCCTCAGATGATGCGGAGCTGAAAGCGATGGGCGAGGCGGATCTCCCTCGAGTGGAGGCGGATCGTGCGGCCGCTGTTGAAGCGTTCGAGCTTGCGCTCATTCCGCCTGATCCACACGACCAAAACGATATCATCGTCGAAATTCGTGCCGGAGCTGGGGGTGATGAAGCGGCGCTGTTCGCGGCGGAGCTGTTCCGGATGTATGTCCGCTATGCCGAAATTCAGAAATGGAAAACAAAACTCGTGAGTGAATCTCAGAGCGAGTTGGGTGGGTATAAAGAAGTGGTGTTTGGCGTGGAGGGTGCTGGGGCTTATGGAGCGCTGAAATTTGAATCCGGCGTGCATCGTGTACAACGAGTTCCGGCCACGGAGAAACAGGGGCGCGTTCATACTTCAACGGTGACGGTCGCCGTGCTGCCCGTGTTGGAAGAATCCGAAGTGACGATCGAAGCAAAGGATCTGCGCATCGACACATTTTGTGCCGGTGGCAAAGGTGGGCAGTCTGTGAACACGACCTATTCTGCGGTTCGTATCACGCATATGCCGTCGGGGATCGTGGTGAACTGTCAGGATGAACGTTCGCAGCTGCAAAACCGTGAACGAGCGATGACGATTCTCCGGGCGCGTCTCTGGGAATCTGAACAGGCGAAAAAGCACGCCGCGCTTGATGCGGAACGTCGTTCGCAGATTGGGACAGGAGATCGTTCGGAAAAGATCCGTACGTATAATTTCCCGCAAGATCGCTTGACGGACCATCGTATTAAGAAGTCTTGGCATCAGCTGCCGCTCATCTTGGGTGGCGCGATCGATGAGATCATCCACGCGATCAAATCAGGAAAGCAGGGGAATGAAGACGAAGAATAACCGAGCGAACGCTCGGTTCTTTGTTTCTCGTGATATACTGGGGCTGTATGCCTCTTCTTCCGTCTCGCGCCAGTGTTGGATCAACCGTTGGGAAACGGGTGTTTGGCACGTCCAATCCGCAAGTGATTCAGCGCAAACTCCAGCGACTTGATCAAGATGCGCTGAAGGCGGCGCTCCGCTCCCAAGGGTTTCGCGGGGGAATGACGGCCCGCAAGCTCGCCCAGGTCTTGAGCGGGGAGGTACAAACAGGCACGCGGCATCTCGGAGGAGCGGTGAAAGCGTTGCAATCCATGGGTGCTACGCACGAAACGATGAATGCCGGCCAGCTGCTGCAGCAGAGTTCGAAGCGTGCGCTACAAGACGAATCGTATCGAGCCACGGGGACCCTCCGGCCCAGCGCTGCAACGTTTGGCAAGACGGCGAGCATCGGATCACGAGTGGCCGCCGCCCGTGCCGCCGCCGATGGGGAGCATGTAGAGAAGCCGCTAGAACAGGCGAGAAGCATTAAAGAAGTTCGCGAAATGCTCCGAGAACTAGGGATCCAATCGCGAAAAATCGCCAAAAAACTGGATGATCCGACGGTTTCTGTGGGTAACGAGCGGGATCTCTCTTGACGGACGGTGAAAAATAGGCCATACTAAGCCATTCTTTGGCGCTGCTTCGGCGTGCCAGAAGAGTGTTCTTTCTCAAGCAGGGAGGCATCTCATGCGACGGTTTTCTCGATGGTTTCAGACGGTGATGGTGATGGGCGCCTTTGCGCTCGGTCTCGAGCGCTGCGGGGTGGAGGGAAACCCCTTCTACGGACTCAGTGCTTCCTCGGTGACGAACGATGTCCCCGACGGAGCGATGCTCGACGATGTTCCTGATGGGGGCGACGTCGTTCAGGACGAGGTGGTCTTCGCGGACGCTTCGTTCGTCGATCAGCTCGACGTGTCGGACGGAAACGTCGCGGACATGGTCGATGGAGCCATCTCGAACAGCGACGCAGCCGATGCGTCGGACGTCGAAGATGGGGCGGTCGACATCGTCCTCATCTTCCCGGACCTCGCAACGCCTGACGTGGTCACGCCGCTCCCGGACATCGTGCCGGCGGAGGACGTGGTCGACGCGACGGTCGCCATGGATGTGATCGTGACGCCAGACGTCATCACGATGCCTGACATCGTCACGGCGCCCGACATCGTCACGATGCCGGATGTCATCCCCTCGACGGACGTGGTCGACGCTTCGGCGCCGATCGATCGTCCGGATGTGCCGCCCACGATGGACGTCGTCATGATGCCCGACGTGGTCGTGCTGAGCGATCGGCCGGACGTGGTCTCGCTGCCTGATGTCGTCGATGTGCCGCCTGCGGTGGATATTGTCGATGTCGTGACTCCTCCCGATGTCCCGGTCATCCCGGACTTCGTGGTGGAATACCACAGCCAAGACGGCGAGAACAACGTGCCCTTCGGGCTGCCACCCGTCACTCTCATCGGCGCCTCGTTCTTCGTGGATGGGCGCTGGCAGAGAGTTGACCTCTCGGTGGTTCGTGATTCGCGGGTGGGCATGTACGTGACCTCCACGATCATTCGACTCTCGCCCGATCAGCGTCGTGCCACGTTCGTGGCTCTGGCTCTGCCGAACGAGGGGTGCGGGAATCGTGTCGGACGAGCGTGTCCCAGCAATTGGGATCGTCACTGGGAAGTGCGTTGGCTCGGAATCGTCTACCCCTACCTGTCGACGATCACCCGTCCTGATGCCGGTTCGGCGCCCGCCTACGAGCTGCTCAGTGTGGCCAACTGCGAAGAGCAGGGCTTCTCTGACACTGGCTGCGTTCGTTTCCGGGTTCCGTAGGGCCTCTCGCCTCCGTTTGTCGGAGGCTTTTTTGTTTTTCTCCCGCCGGTTCAGTAGGATGCCGGCATATGTCCGTTCGTATAGAGCCCTCGTGGGCGGCGTTCCTCGCGAGTGAATTTGAAAAGCCGTATTTTCAGCAGCTCACCGATCGCGTTCGGCAGGCCTATCTGGAGCAGACGGTGTATCCCTTGCCTGCGCACGTGTTTCGAGCATTCGATCTCTGTCCTGTTGATCGTGTGAAAGTGGTGATTCTTGGACAGGATCCGTACCATGGCAAAGGCCAGGCGCATGGGCTTTCGTTTTCGGTTGAGAAGGGCACGCGGATACCACCCTCCTTACAGAACATCATGAAGGAGCTGAAAAGCGATCTTGGGATCGATTCGCCGCCGCATGGGGATCTGAGCGAGTGGGCAGAACAGGGCGTGCTTCTCCTCAATGCGACGCTCACGGTTGAAGCGGGGAAGCCAGGGTCTCATCAAGGAAAAGGCTGGGAAGAGTTTACGGATGCCGTGATACGCACGCTGGCTGATACGCACGAGCATCTCGTCTTCATTCTGTGGGGGAAGTATGCGCAACAAAAAGAGGTGTTGATTGATACGGCGAAGCATTTGGTGCTGAAGTCGGCACATCCGTCGCCCTACTCAGCTTCGGCGGGATTCTTCGGATCCAAGCCGTTCTCGAAGACGAATGCGTATCTTGAAGAGCAGGGGATTGAGCCGATTCGGTGGGGACGGGAATACAAAAACGAGGCATAAAGCCTCGTTTTTTTAAAAGTACACGCGTGGACGTCGTCGTGGTCCGCCGCTCGCTGGGCGAGCAGCCGGACGGTGATCTCCACGGGATTGCATCTCTGGCGATGCGGCGCGGGCGGCCGAATACGGGGAGCGCTGACCGAAGCTCGCATGACTGCGAGAGCGGCTCGAGCTACCGAAGCGACGCGGTTCACGATCTTCGAAACTGTCTCCGATCGCATGCTTCACCACGGGGGTTGGCAAGAGTTCAGGGAGCGCGAGAACATCGATGCGGGCCTTGGTGAGACGTTCGATGGATTGCACGTCGCGGCGTTGATCAGGAAGGATGAACGAGATGGCGTTTCCCTTGCGACCGGCGCGACCCGTACGACCGATGCGGTGCACGTAGTCATCGAGAGCATCTGGAAGGTCAAAGTTGACCACGAGTCCAATGCCTTGCACATCGATCCCACGAGCAGCGATATCTGTTGCTACGAGAACGCGATACGAACCTTTCTTGAATCCATCAAGAGCAGCACGGCGCTGGGCGAGCGTGCGGTTCGCATGGATTTCTACGGCGGTGTGGCCACCGGCGCGAAGAGTCGCGGCGAGCTTTTTTGCTCCGTGCTTGGTACGGGAGAAGACGAGCACGCTCTTTTCATCGCGCTGGGTAAGCAGGGTGTGAAGGAGAGCGATCTTCTGATCTTTCGTCACGAAGTAGCCTTGCTGCTGAATCGTGTCAGCCGTGGTTCCGGCGCGCGCAATCTCGATATGCACCGGTGTTTTCATCCAGGCATGAGCGATCTTGAGAATGTCCGGCGGCATGGTGGCTGAGAACAACAGGGTTTGTCGTTGCGCTGGCACCTTGGAGACGATCTTGTCGAGCTGAGGTTTGAAGCCCATGTCGAGCATGCGGTCGGCTTCATCGAGCACGAACACAGAGATCGAGGATAGGCTGATGGTGCGCTGCTCAAGGTGATCCACCAAGCGGCCAGGGGTTGCAATGATCACGTGTGGCTTCGCTTGGATGTCGCGTCGTTGACGATCCATCGGAGCGCCGCCGATCAACAAGGCGGTTCGAAGACGGAGCTGCGAACCAACCTTCATGAGCGATTCTTGAATTTGGATGGCGAGTTCACGCGTAGGCGCGAGAACAAGTCCGGAACCACCTTCACGCGCAATGCGTTGAAGCATGGGAAGGCCGAAAGCAAAAGTTTTGCCGGTCCCGGTTTGGGCGATGCCGAGCACATCGTCGCCTTTGAGGACGACAGGGATGGCTTGGGCTTGAATAGGGGTTGGGGTGCGGTATCCGAGCGAGTCGAGAATACCGACGAGTTTTTCCGCAAGCTGAAGGCCTGCAAACTCGTTGACAGTGGTTGACATTGAGAACTAACGAGTAGGACTTACGCCTTTTCTCAGGTAAGAGACCCGGGAAAGGGTGTAAGCCCTAGCTTGAATAAGTACACCATCTTGGCATGAAATCAGATAATTGTCAAGAAAATCGCTCAATTAAGGGAAAAACTTGCTTTTTGGTACGTAAGTGTCTAGTAGATGTCTAGTAGACGGCCGAATGCCTGGTATCCACCAAACATCCGCAGTAGGATGAAGTCAGATCTATGTCTCAACATCTCTGGTTCAAAGCGAAGACGTATGGCTGGGGTTGGACGCCTGCGACGTGGGAGGGATGGGCTGTTATCGCTGTGTATGTGGCGGTTCTTGTCGCGATTCTTCGCCGATTAGAGGGCGAGGTGTTTTCGGCCCGCGAAACGCTGCTTGAAGTCACGCTGCCGATCATCGTGATTACGGCGGCGCTGATTGCTATTTCCGCTTGGAAGGGCGAGCCACCTCGCTGGCGTTGGGGGAAGGACTAGCCTCGACACTCGTGGCGGTTTGCGCTATATTCCGCCCATGTTTTCCCTCGCATCAACCTCCGCCATCTCCTCCGCTCGTCGCGGAACATTGGTGACCCCGCACGGCGTTCTTCAGACACCGTTTTTCATGCCGATTGCCACCAAAGGAGCGGTGAAGACGTTGTCGTCGTTTGATATTGAGCGATTGGGTAGCCCCATTCTTCTCTCGAATACCTATCATTTGTGGTTGCGTCCAGGTATCGAAGAGCTCAAAAAGGCTGGAGGATTGCATGAACTCATGGATTGGCACGGCGCTATTCTGACGGATTCTGGGGGGTTCCAGGTGTTTAGCTTGGAGGGACTACGTAAGCTCTCTCCGGAAGGGGTGAAGTTTCAATCGCATATCGACGGTGCAAAGATGATGCTCACCCCGGAGCTGTGCATGGAGATTCAGCGCACGATCGGGAGTGATATCTGCATGGTACTTGATGTGTGCACAAAGTTGCCGGCCGAGCGCCAGGAACTCATCGATGCACTTCATCTCACGACCGCGTGGGCGGAACGTTCGAAGCGGGCATTCCATGAGCTCAAAGAGGGATCGTTCAATCCAGGGGCGTTGCTGTTTGCGATTGTACAAGGAGGAACGGATGTTGACCTTCGAAAAATGAGCGCCGAAGCGCTCACGAAGATTGGTTTTGATGGCTACGCTATCGGCGGTCTTTCCGTGGGTGAACCTTTCGAAGAAGCCTGCACGGTGCTCGAATCGACGATTCCGCTCCTGCCGGCAGATCAGCCGCGATACTTCATGGGCGGAGCGCAACCACATGAAATTGTGGGATATGTTCAGCGTGGGATCGATATGCTTGATTGCGTGCTGCCAACGCGGAATGCCCGTCATGGGCAGTTGTATCGTTTCAAACACGATGACCTCACACGACCCGATTTCTACGAAACAATCCACGTCACCAACGAGCGGTTCGCGGGCTCAGAAGAATCGCTGCTGCAGGATCTTGGCATGGATGATACCGAGGTCGTTGATGAAGAATTGAAGCGCTACACACTTGGCTATGTTCGCCACTTGTTCCGCGTCCAAGAAATGCTCGGCATGCGTCTCGCCTCGATGTGGAACGTACGGTTTTATTTATCGTTAATGAAAAAAATTCGGAAGGGGATTGAAGAGGGGAAGTTGTAAAAAAAACATCCCTGGAGAGGGGATGAGGTGGCTCACCGCTGTGATTTGACACGAGCGAGTGACAGTCGGGCGTGCACCGTTATGGCAGTTGCGGCGACCCATTTATTGCGTTCAGAACGCCGCTCGATCCGC
>CALBSL010000165.1 GCA_937968025.1 uncultured bacterium | reverse complement strand
GGAGTTCAGGACGTGTGCCCTTCCGATCTCCGCCTCAGCCCGGGCGCGGGCGGCGGCTTGTGCGGCTTCCTCAAGGGACTTGAAAACTCCGCGATATCCGTTCTCGCCGATGCGCACGACGTACCCGCGCACGTGCTTCGTGACGTTGCGGACGCCCGTGCTGGCGATTGGCGGGAGCGTCTTGCGGTTGCGCTGGTTGATGCGGACGGACACCGCCCGCAGATTTTCGCGGCGATTATCGAGGCGATCGTGGTTGATGTGATCGGAATTGGTCTCTACTACGTGAAAGGCGTGAAACTCATCTCGCTTGAATACGTTCTGTTCTTGGTGATGGCGATACTTGGCGCACGTGCCTGGTATCTGCTACGCCCTCAGTCGTCACGCACAACCGTATGAATCAACCGTTTTCACCAAAGTTTCAGCATGGCTTAGTGTTCGGGAAGTTTATGCCGCTACATGAGGGGCATTTACATCTGTTGCATTTTGCAGCTTCCTCCTGCGAAACGTTGACCGTGCTCGTGTGCAGTCTGCCCGATGAGCCGATCCCCGGAGTACAGCGCTATGAGTGGGTGAAGGCGGCGTTGCCAGAGGCACACGTCATACATCATACGGATCTTGTTCCTCAGGAACCGAGCGAACATAGTAACTTTTGGATGATCTGGCGCGAGACTATCAAGCAGCACACGAACAATGAGTCCATTGACGCCTTATTCGCTTCAGAGGAGTACGGTTGGCGAATGGCGCAAGAGCTTGGGTGTGAGTTCGTTCCGGTGAATCGTGAACGGACCCTGGTATCAACATCCGGAACAGCGATCCGTGGAAATATCTTTCGTTCATGGGATGTGCTGTCTCCACAGGCGAAGCCGTATTTTGTGAAGCGTGTTCGGATCGTTGGTCCTGAATCCACGGGAAAGTCGACCCTCACAAGACAGCTCGCTATGCGATTCAGCACGTCCTACGCTGATGAGTATGCTCGGCGTCTCCTCGACGAGTACACGGCTCACGGACTGCGCGCTCCAGGAGAAGTGCGCTATGAAGATCTTTCCATGATTGCTCGTGGTCAGATTGCTACCGAAGAGGCGATGGCGGAACGAGCGCAGAAAGTGCTGTTTTGTGATACTGATCTCTGGACGACGGTGTACTGGTCCAAGTTCTATCATGGTCGTTGTTCTGGATGGATCGCGGACGCGGCGGCGAAACGGTCGTATGCGCTCACCCTGCTTCTCTCGCCGGATGCTCCGTGGGTCCCAGACAGCCAACGCCCTATGCCGGAATTGGAGAAGCGGCAGGCATTTTTCCGCTGGTGGAAAGCGCGTCTTGAAGCGAATCACGAGCCGTATGTCGTCATCGAAGGGTCGTGGGACGAGCGCTGGTGTGCGGCGGTGAAAGCGGTAGAGGGACTGCTAGAAGGAGGGTTGACCAGTGGGGTGTATTCGACTACGCTGAGGCAGCTCTGCTCACAGGAGAACTCATGATGAAGACGCAGACGTTTGTTCAGAAGGTGCGGGATCTGTTTGGTAAGGATGGCAATCCGCTGCAGGAGCGGATCGTCATGTCAGCGATGCTGGGAACGATCGGCGACCGGCTCGGGGTGCCGGTAGAGACCTTGGACAGGAAACGGATCCTCGCTCTAAACGGCGGTCAGGAGGTGACGACGTACCTGGATCCGACCACGTGGCGCGTATGCTCGCCTGAGTGGGGCACGTTCACGCGCCCCGGACAGTTCTCGGATGATACGGCCCTCATGCTCAGCAGCATGCGGGCCATTCGTCGCGGAGAAGGACGGTACGAGGTTCTGCATGCGGCGATGGAGCTCGTGAATACGGTGCTGCGTAGCGATGTGCAGGGGTGGGGCGGAACGATCCGTCGTCAGGCAGAGCGAATCGAGGCGTATTTCGAGACTCGTGGGCGCGGTGGGCGATCGCCCTATGCGCCCCTGGGTGGTCCGAACGAACTGGGCTACGGCAATGGGGCCGTGCTCCGCTCGGCGCCGATCATCTGGTCGAGCTTGCTTGATATGCATGCATTTCCGTCGGAGCGGTTTCCGCTCAGCGATGTGAAGCGGGCTCGAGCGGTGGGATTGGCTCACCTTAACCAGTCGCCCATGACCCCGCAGGAGCGCCTGTATCATCAGCGTTTGTGCGAGAATCTGCAGGCAGACTGTCAGATGACGCATCCCACGCAAGACGAGGTGAAGCTCTTCTATCTCGCCATGATGCATCTGCGGGTGCTCTCCTCGATCACGCTTGTTGGACAGATGCAGCAGGTCACCTGTCGGCTCGATGCCGTGGGTCGCCATACTCGAGGCGGTGTTCGGCGGTGTGCTCCGCGCCTGAGGCGTCGAGGGCATTCATCTTCTTCGCACGCCGCTTCCCGCACGCTGGAGGCGGACGAAGCGGAGGCACATCGGCTCCGTACCTGTTCTATCGAGGAGCTCGTGGCGGCCGTCGGGAACGAGGGGGAAGCGAGCCAGTCTGTCATGTTGGCGATCTGGATCGCGATGCTGGTCGATCAGAATCAGCGCCGGCTCGGATCGGCAAAACGCGCAGCCTGGCTCGTGCTGGCGGTGCTCGGCGTGAACATCGCCCTCGACAAGCAATCGGTGGCCGCCTGTCCGGCGTTTGACCGCACCGGCGACGGCAAGGATAGTGGCCTGCCCAAGACCAAGACTGACATGATCAGCATGGGCAAGGAATGGCCGCGCCGTCAGAAGAATACCGGCGGCACTACCGCCGTCAACGGCAACAACGGCAAGGGTTTCACCATCCCATCCGCCGGAGAACCCACCGACGGGTACCAGACCCCACTCGGTAGCGGTACCACCAGCAACCTCAAAGGCAAGCTCTCCCGTCTCCGTAATTTCAATACCCGGATCCAGATCCCCTACAATTTCCTTAGCTTTTGATGCATCCGCCTCATCGCGCAATGTAAAAGAAACTCGCTTTCCATTGCTAGCAAGCCCCCTATAACCAATCTTTTCAGCACGGAGTTTGCCCCGGATTGAA
>CALBSL010000164.1 GCA_937968025.1 uncultured bacterium | reverse complement strand
TAGCTCGCCACCTCTCCGGGATCCGTCGATGTCCCCGCCCGCGCCAAAAGCTCATCATACGAACGATCAACATCCGCGGCTGTAAGTTCAATTTTGGCGTCTTTCGCCATAGCCTGTACAGCCGCGCCTCGAATGAGTTGCTCAAGGATAACTCGTTTTGCGTTCGCATCAACTTCGGTTGGCGCACCCTGCTCTTTAGCTTCTGGGGTCTTCAAAAACACCCGCATAGCATCTTGCTGGTCAAGATATTCTTGATAACGAATCGACTCCCCTTCAACCCGTGCCGCCGACAAATGCAAGGCTGTAACCACGCCACGAACCCAAGGACGGTCTTGCGGATGAAGATAGATCGCATTTACGCTGTATCCAACGGCTCCTATTCCTACCAGCAACATAACGGCCATCAACACCACGAGCCAAGATTTTTTAAGCATAGACATTAACTAGACGGATGAAAAAAATAACGCAACCACTTTTGTGGGTTAGATACATCTTCCACAACCGACGAATCAGGAATCACGAGCAAAGAGGCTTGCGTAGGACCCAAGTTCTTTTCTCGCAACACAAAAACTTGCTCCCCAGGTTTCTGGAGGCCTAAACGTAAACGCGCCTCTTTATCTAACGTTTCTGGGGATTGCAGGCGCGTTAAAGTATCCATGAGCTGCAACCGTCGACCTTCTAACGCCTGTACATGCGCCCGCAAACCATGAACTTCCTCCTCCACTTTCCAACTTTGATAAGTCTCGCGAGCGCTCGAAAAACTTACCACCAACAAAATCAACCCACATCCTATAAAGGCAAAGGACCAATGAGAAGGACGACGAGAAGATGAGGGAGGCATAGCTAAACAGATTTTTTCTCAAGTAACGCTTTGACCGTTTCCAACGTTGAAGGCAAGGCTTGATCAACTAGGGCATGAACATGTTGACGTATTTCACCTATCGACGTAAGCACGGACGAAGAAGACGCCCCCAACAAAGAACTCTGCTCTCTCAAACGCTGAATTAACGTGCGAGCTTTCTCCGGCGCAGCCAATTTAGGAATAAGAATCTCTTGCGCCGATCCAGAGGCACGCAGACGCAAGGTGCCAATACGTAAAAGCGTCTCGGCCATTCCCTGCACATCGCAGCCCAATTCATGCAAGGAAGATAACAAAACCTCTTGCACGGTTCGATGCCAAATGCCCAACTGCTGAACATAGACCACGCGCTGATTCGTAATCAAAAGGACATTCGCATCCCATAAAAATAAACTCCGCCAGGCAATGCCGACACTCGACAGCAGGACCAAAAAAAAGATCACGATGCCCACCACGCCTTTATGCCACAACGTAAATAAAAATAAAAATGGCAAGATAATACCCATGCTAGCAATCAGCAGAGGCAAAAATAACGTCAACCGATGACGACGAAACATCCCCTCTACCTGCTCATTGGGCTTAGGTTGAATGACCTCAGTAAGCTGAAACATGACACAAGTATACCTATTTATGCATGGCCTGCCTAATCGCCTTCTCTGCCGCCTCTCTCTCATTCCAAGGCAGCTTTTTACCATCAGCTACGCAGATCCATGGCTCACAACCTTTACCCGTCAGTAAAACCAAATCTCCAGGCTCAGCCAAGTGCATAGCTTGTTGAATAGCTTCCTCGCGATCCAGAATCATCAACACATTTTGATGAAGTTTCTTGCCGTATTTTACGGCTCCTTCGACAATTTGATGAATAATAAGTTGCGGGTCATCATCATATGGATCCTCATTGGTAACAATGACTATATCCGCGTGTTGAGCGGCAAACGCACCTAACAAAGGCCGGCGTGAAACATCCCGTCCACCTCCACAACTACCTAAGACATGAATTAACCGTTTATAAGGGATAACGGCCAGAGCTTCAACCAATCGTCGTAATGCTTCAGGTTCATAGGCATAATCAATAATAACGGTCCAGGGCTGACCAAGTTCGACACGCTCCATCCGACCGGGAACACCAGCGATACGGTTCAGCTTATCTATCGCTTGAACATGGTCAACTCCCAAAACTCGACAGGTCGCGAGAGCGGCTAAAGCATTTTCCACATTATGCTTACCCGGTAAACGTAAAT
>CALBSL010000163.1 GCA_937968025.1 uncultured bacterium | reverse complement strand
AAGACGTGCCCATCCTAGGTCTGCCAGGCGATGCCATGTATACGGCAGGGGCGGTTCTTTACATCGTAAAACACTCTCGCTCGGCCTTTGATGCGCTCAAGCGAGCGCTCCTTCCGAGTATCCGCGCAGGATTGACCTTGCTTGTGTGTGTGACGCTCGTATTGTTCTTGGTGTTTAGTCACTCGCTCCCGCTGGCTTGGCTGGACTGGCTGTATCTGTGGGTGCGGCGGAGCGGTTTAGGAGAGATCACCCGCGCCGGTGGCTCTATTTTCAGAATCTTTCTTCAATCGCAAATCTACCTTTTGCCGGCTTGGCTTTGGCTTTGGGTTCGTACCTGGCGTGATCATCTCCCGCTCGGATGGCGTACGTGGGCTGCTTGGATCGCGATCAGCGCCAGTATTCTCGCGTCATTCTCGCGCAGTTTCTGGCTCGGTCTTGCGAGCGCCGGTCTTGTGGGAGGTGTGCTGCTGTTTGGGGCGGCTACGTCTTGGTGTGAACGAGTGGTGGCGCTGGTACGTCCGGCAGGCGCATTGATTGGCGGTGGGATGCTTCTTGCTCTGCTTTCGCTCCTGCCTATCTTTCCAGGTGATGCGGGGTTATCGACGGCACTTCGTTCCCGTTTTGCCGGTGGGGAGGCCGCTGTTTCAAGCCGTTGGAGTTTATTGCCAAAACTCCAAGAAGGAATCGCGCAGCATCCATGGGTGGGTTCGGTGTTAGGATCGACGCTTACCTACGTGTCGAGCGATCCTCGCGTTGTGCAGTCCACGGGAGGAATCTACACCACGTACGCCTTTGAATGGGGATGGCTTGATCTCTGGTACAAACTTGGGATCGTAGGAGTGACGGCGATCTTGTGGTGGTTAGTGGTGATTGCGGGCGAGGCTCGGCAGCGAGCAGATCGTTCCTGGATTTGGTTATCGCTGTTTCTATTGGCAACGGTGCATATTTTTACACCGTACATCAACCATCCGCTTGGGATTGGGTTGTTGGTTGTGTTGTTCTGGTGGTCACTTCCTGCAGAGGGTCCTGAAAAAGAAAAGAGCCCCGGACGGTGAGTCCAAGGGCTAGCAGCTGCCGCGGGCCGTCCTCACCTTCGAGAGGAGCGGTCGTCGGCCGTCGCAGTTGACGGTGGTTGGGGCGTGCAGCAGCATCTGGGCGCGAACGACGGGGGTCGCCTTGTCGCGCGTGTCATCGTCGCACCAGTTCGGCAGGGTCTTCGCCCTGGTCGTACGCACCTCGTGGAGGGCGCGTGCCGGGTCCGAGGCGAAGTCGCCGGGCGTCTGGTAGTCGATGAGCACGGTCTCGAGCTGCTCGCAGCGCTGGCGGAGGTGGCTCGCGTATGGCCCGTAGAGGCGGACGTTTCGCGGGCCGGTGCGCAGGTATCCCTCGGCGGCGTAGGCGCTGAGGGCGGAGACGAGGCGAGAGACGGAGTTGATCCAGGTCGGTCGCTCCCCGCTCTTGCCGATGAGGAGGGTATGACACCCCTCCAGCATGGCGAGTGCGAACCAGTAGCTCCTCTTGAGGACACGTTCCTCATCGATTCGCCAGGCGGCGATCAGCTCCTTGTTCTTGCCGCAGCCGTAGCTGACGCTGATGAGCCTGATGGCCAGGTTCTTGCGAACATCGGTCAGAGACCGGTGCCCCGTGGCGACCGTGAGGCCGCGGATGATCTCGTGAAGGGGCTTCCCGTCCACGAGCTGTTGGCGAAGCTGTTCGCCGTGATGCTCCCAGTTGGTGTCTGGCGCCATGTAGCGGTCGGCTGCGTACTTCGAATCCCCACCCCGACGTTGCTTGTTTCTTGTCATCTCAATCGGGACCTCCTAACGCTGCAGAATACAACAAACCCCGCCTTTTGTCAATGTGGCGAGGAGTGTTCAATCGGAAGATTAGGAGCGACGGCCTCGAAGGAAGGCTTCGCCAGACATGGCGGCTTTCCCTTCAGGACGAAGTTCGTCGATGATGAGGGTGCCTGTTTTACAGTTGATACTGAGGGCGCCCGGTGCTTCGGAGCCGACATGCGCACGCAGCAGTTGAACCCGTTGGCCGGCGAGCTGAATGCTTACTCGTGGCCAGGGAGTGTAGGCGCGAACGAGTCGCTCCAGCGCCACGGCTTCCATGGTTGTAGGGTCGATGGCGCCATCATCTTTCCGTAGGAGGGCGCACGGCGTTGCGGCTGCATGGTTCTGCTCCTGAGGAGTAAGGCGTCCTTCAAGATACTCAAAGAGGGTAGTTGGAAGATGCTCTGCCCCGAGCTGGGCGAGGGTGGCGCTCAGTGTTTCGGTGGTGTCCGTTGGCAAAATAGGGGTGGTGGCCGTAGAGAGGGTTGGTCCGTGGTCCATGAGCGTATCCATGATCATAACGGTAATGCCCGTCACGTCATCGCCTTGTTTGATCGCTTCAGTAATCGGTGAGGCGCCACGGTAGCGAGGAAGGATCGAGCCGTGGAGGTTGATCCAACGCTGAGGAGCGAGATCAAGGACGGCTTGAGGAAGAATTTGACCATAGCTCGCCACGACCGCTGCATCGAACGAGTACGCGCGCAGCGCTTCAAGGGCCTCTGGTGAGCGCATCCGTTCTGGCTGAAAGACAGGCAGACCGAGCGCGAGCGCCGTTTCTTTCACGGGTGGCGGGGTGAGGAGGTGTTTGCGTCCAACTGGTCGATCTGGTTGCGTGCCCACGACCACCACCTGAAAACGTGCATCTGCCGCAAGTCGTTGCAAGAGCGGAACGGCGAACGACGATGTTCCAAAAAAGGCCAGCGTATACATGTGGTAAGCGTTAAATGTGCGCACCAGGTGTTTCCGCTGGTCGCTTCATTTTATCGATAAACAAGACGCCGTTGAGGTGGTCGATTTCATGTTGAAACACCACGGCTGGAAACTGGCGCAAATCAAGCTCCACGCTTCGACCATGACGGTTGAGCGCTCGAACGGTAATGCGCTTATGACGATCAACCATTCCGTAGATCCCGGGAACGCTGAGACAGCCTTCTTCGCCCTCGATCATCGCTTCTGATGCCTTGATGATCTCAGGGTTCATGTAGCATTCCGTCACGTTGTTGATCTGGACGACGATAGCGCGGATATTCCGCCCCACCTGCGGCGAAGCAATACCAACACCATCCTTCACAAGCATGGTGTTCGTGAGGATATCGAGATAGGCCTGAAATTCAGGGGTGGTGATCTCTCGTGGGTCGACTTCTACCGATCGTTCACGGAGGCTTGGTGCAGGGTGAGTGACGATGTCGAACAGTTTCATAACTGACGTATATTAGCGTAAAAACGCAATTGGGTCAAGGTCGATCTTCGCGTGGGAGGCGAAGGGTTTGAGGGCCTGCAGGAGGGTGTCTTCGGTGGTTTCAGGCCGGAACAGCGCATGAACGACGGAGCGGGGACGTGTGTTTGCTCGATGCTCGACAGGAAACGGCCCACGAAGCTCGAGGAATGCTGGCTGAAACCGGAGCGCGCCCTGAAGCCGATCGGCGAGCCCT
>CALBSL010000162.1 GCA_937968025.1 uncultured bacterium | reverse complement strand
TCCCTACACGACGCTCTTCCGATCTGCATGAACCTGTGCTTCCGTGACGTCCGTGAGGTCGCGGAAGGCAAGCTTATCCGAGGTGGTTTTGGTTCGAGCATGAAGCCTGGGGATCCCGTTTGGCGTGAGCCAGAAGAGATGCTCATCAAACGCTATGGGCTCACGCCAGATCGATACCGCGAGCTTGTTGGACAAGCGGTGGCGACGTTGGGATCGTCGGTATAGAATTCCGGCGAGGTGTAGACTTTTGGAACGTTCCCGGTGTAGGCTAACAAGCCTCAACGGCAAAGACGAAATCCTTTCTAGGAGTCTACACACGTGAGCACACACATCGATTCCCTGACCCCCAATTGGCTCAATCCTGGCATCACTTTGGGAGCTGCTGTAGATCGATTCGAGGCAATCATCCGCGAATCGATCTTATTGAGAAACGAAATACAAAGGTTCCTTTTCAAGGAAAACCTGCAACACCATATTTTTCAGCCGTACGATCTCGAACGCGGGCAGTCAATACTTGACACGTACGAGTCGGTGGTTGAAAAACAACCAGGTAATGTTGGCGATGATAACATAAGAATGGCGCGATTTCATAGGTATGTCTGCGACGAGCTGCATTCCTTATTTACCAGCAAAGGACCCCTACTTGATTTTCTAACCTGCGATCAGATACCCATTACGATCCACGATCATTACTTGTTGCGTATACACGCCAATCAAGCCAAGACTCTACTTTGCATACGCGATCGGCTTTTGGCGGATCGTGCGCTGCTTCTTCGTGCAGGCGAAGAGCTGGAACAAAGTCTTGCGAGACACTCTGAATTGGTTGCTCTTATTCGCGACGGCAATTCAACCAGTGAGGTGTTATTCGAAAAGCTTGTGAAAGATCCCGCAACGGCTCCTACCATAACGAAGTTGTTGAATATGGGCATCGCGCAAAATGCCGTGTGGGATATGATCAAGCTGGCCGGACTGTTCGTGATTGGGTCATAGGATCACAATCATCCGCAACGCCGTAGAGCGCCAACACGGCCGACCCATCCGCGGGATCGTAGGACGACTGAATCATCCCCGGCCGGACCTCGATCCCGCGCTTCTCCAAAAGCAAACAGAGATCCCGCGCTCGTGTGACGATCGTCAAGGGCGTCACTTTCATGATGACGTGAGGGATGTCGAGCGCGCATTCCATGCCGGCCTCGACGTTCGTGATACCGTCGCCCCGAGTCCGTGGTCTCAAACCCGTTCTCGCGGAGCCAAAGGACGGTCTTGCGAATGCCTGGAGTGAGGATTG
>CALBSL010000161.1 GCA_937968025.1 uncultured bacterium | reverse complement strand
AAGATCATTGACCAAGCGACAAAGATGATCATTGAAACCGCTGAGCGTAGTGGAGTAAAAGTCATCGGTCCCGTTCCGCTTCCTACCGAAAAAAAGAAGTGGACGGTCAACCGCTCGACCTTTGTCCACAAAAACGCACGTGAACAATTTGAGATGAGAATCCATAAACGCGTTGTTGATATCCTGGATCCAAATCCTAAGACAATTGATGCGCTTACCTCTCTCAACTTGCCAGCCGGTGTCGATGTAGAAATTAAGATGTAATTTACAATCCGTTCGATTCCCAAGGAGAAAGCTCCCGAGATCAGCTCGAGAAAACCTCCCTGTTCGTGCCCCAATGCTTCATTGGGGCGCCCCGATGGACATCGGGGATGAATCGCCTCCGTTCACATTTGGTTTTCGTGTGCCATAAGGCAAACACCGAATGCTTAAAAGGCGATAATGTTTCGTCTTTAGGTGTTCGGTGTTTATGTTTTCTTGTGTACGCGTAAGCGACCAATCCGAATTCTTATGAAATTTATTCTTGCGAAAAAACTCGAGATGTCGCAGGTCTATGACGCCGCCGGTAACGTTATTCCTGTAACGTTGGTTCAAGCCGGCCCGTGTTATGTGACCCAGATTAAAGGAAAGGAAAAAGATGGCTATATGGCTATTCAGGTAGGGTTTGGTACGGCCAAGCGTTTGACGAAGTCTCTCGAAGGTCACCTAAAAGATCTTCCTAAGCTTGCTCATATCGCTGAATTTCGTCTTAACGAAGAATCCACCTTAAAGCGTGGGGATACGATCGAAGCATCCAGCTTTGCGATCGGAGATGTGGTTCATATTACGGGTGAATCTAAGGGGAAGGGCTTCCAAGGTGTGGTTAAACGTCACGGTTTTCACGGTCATCCAACCTCGCACGGCCACAAAGATCAAGAACGCATGCCTGGTTCCATTGGTGCCGGTGGCGTTCAACACGTACTCAAGGGTCGTCGTATGGCCGGTCACATGGGTGCGGATCGTGTTACTGTAAAAAATCTCAAGATCGTAGAGGTGCGTGAAGGCGGAATTTTGGCCATCAAAGGCGCCATTCCAGGCGCTCGCCACACGATCATTCAGATTGTATCTGCCTAACGCCTATGCCAAATGTTTCTGTATACAACGAAGCAGGAAATCAGGTTGCAACGCTCGCGTTATCTGATGCGATGTTTAATGTAAAGCCTGATCAAGCTCTCATCCACGAAGCCGTTATTGCACAGCGTGCCAATGCTCGTCGTGCGATTGCGCACACAAAAACGCGCGGTGAAGTCCGCGGTGGTGGAAAAAAACCTTGGAAGCAAAAAGGAACAGGGCGTGCTCGTCAAGGTTCCATCCGCTCCCCTCAATGGGTAGGTGGTGGTATTACCTTTGGTCCAACCAAGGAGCGTAATTTTTCCTTGAAGATTAATAAGAAGGTAAAACGTAAAGCATTGTTCATGGCGCTCACGGATAAAGTTGAGCAACAGAAGTTATTTGTTCTGGAATCCATCAAAACAGATACGGCCAAGACAAAAATCGTTGCGAGCCTTCTCGCTAAATTACCTATCGATCGCAACGTCTTGCTTGTTGCCCCTGGAGCTCCAGCTATGCTTATGCGCATGGTACGCAATCTTCCTCATGTGAAGTTGGTGTCAGCAAACTCTGTCAATTTGATAGACGTTTTGACCTATCGTTCCGTCATCTTCTTAAAGGATGCGGTGCCAGCCTTTGAAGGCCTCTATCGCGACTAATATGGGTATCATCGATCGAATACAAAAAGCCGTGGCCGCGCCTATGGATGTCGAGGAGACAAAAGCCAAAAAAGCGCCCGCCAAACGTGCAAGTAAAAAAACCGCAGAACCTGCCAAGGAAGAAAAGCCCGCCGTGACCACCAGCGTAAAGACGGTGCCCGCGCATCTGATGAACGTCTTATCTCGTCCTCATGTGAGCGAAAAAGCGGCTCGCTTAAGTGGACAGAATGTGTATGTCTTCGGAGTGCCACCCAGTGCTGAAAAGATGGCAATCAAGAAAGCCGTTGAAGCGCTGTTCGGTGTGACCGTTGAGCGCGTCAACACGATCAATAGCGGTGGCAAGGTGAAAGCCTTCCGCGGCATGATC
>CALBSL010000160.1 GCA_937968025.1 uncultured bacterium | reverse complement strand
AACCACCGCATCAAAATTGATAAATTTAAGCCACGATTCTCCAAATTGTTTATATAGAAGAAGCGTCGATAATGAACCGCCCACATACGCATACACCAGCGTGTTAGCAAGGGCTGCCATATGATCGTTACCAATAACCATCCCCGCTTTAAAGAGCTCTCGTGTCGATAAACGATGGTTTGCTTTACGGACTTCCGCGATGCCGGATACGATCGAAACCGCCACATCTTCCACCACACCAGCCGCCGCAATAATAATGCCGGCAAACAAAAGTCCGCGTGGATCGAGTAAGGGATTCTTTTCAAAAAATAAACGGTCTTCTTCCGTCGCCAAACCTGACAGATGCGCCCAATCAGAAAATAACCAAGAAATCAAAAAGGCGACGAGAGAACCCCCAATCGTCCCCACCGCGGTCACGAACGCTTTACGATTCCAACCCGTAGAAAAACCTGTGGATACAAGAGTGAAGATCCCTGATAACAAAATCGCGACCGGAACCGGGTTAAAACCACGTAAAAATAAGGGAATGAGCACATATGCAATCAAGGCAATGGATACCAAAATCGAAGCAGCCACTTTAAGTCCTTGCCACCCGGATAAAAGCACCAACATCAAAATAAACAAACACACCAGACCAATCATGGCTGCACGCCGATCAAATCCCTCCAAATAATAATCCAGCTCACCCGTAGGGCCCATTTGAATAAAAACGACTACCTTATCCCCCACCGCTGGAGCTAACCTATAAGGATTCGACCCAACATCGGACGGAATATCTTGCGTCTTTCCTTCGTCAGGACCCGACAAAAAACGAACCCTATACACTTGTAGCTGCTTACCCGTCGAGGTCGTTTTCTCCTCTCGCTGAATGATTGCCTCGACAAAAGCCCGTTCATACACACCCTCTGGACCACTATTACTGAGAATAACAGCCTCCCCACTTACATCATCCGTACCCGCCGCTCGAACGAGAGAAGCCGTGCTACAAAAAAACAAGATGATACAGACTATTCTACCTATCATGTTTGCAACCAAACCAAGGTTATTATTCCGCAACATATGCCACCAGCCTATCACGTCACTGCTTGCCAAGGATAGGGCTTCCCATACATCGTTTCCTGACGAGCATATCGATCAAGCCAATCTAAAAGATAGGCCGTCGCACGCTCATCATCACGATTGTACTGAACAATATCTTCTAAGATAGCTCGATCTTGCGTCGCGAGCCATTGCTCATAGGCTGTGATCGAAGCGCGT
Organism: uncultured bacterium; assembly: GCA_937968025.1. Taxonomy (GTDB): domain Bacteria; phylum Patescibacteriota; class Patescibacteriia; order 2-12-FULL-60-25; family 2-12-FULL-60-25; genus JAGOUA01. The sequence continues at coordinate 1,845 of CALBSL010000160.1, read as the reverse complement.
CCATTTTTCACCTCACTCGTCCACGCAAAACCCAAAAAGGTGCAGATATTTTTCAAACTATAGAAATAGAGTGGAAAAACCGCGTGTTCACGTGCTGCCTCCTTAAGATCTACCATACGTCCGTGAAACCTCTTCAACCATTCGTTCTCTACATCTCCATAACGCTTGGCCAAAATCAACAGGCGCTCAAATTCATATTGTGCATAATGATATACCGTATACTCTGCAGGCAAGGTAGGCAGCCAAGCTAAAAAAGCCCTCCACATCTTTTCCTCATCCTCTGGACGCTCCGCTAAAAATGAAACCGGATATTCCGTCTTACCATCCCTCACCCAAAAACCATACAAATAATCCGTATCTGTCATAGGATGGCTTTCGATATCAAAATGAATCTCAACACCCGTCACCTCCTGCTTCCAAGGTTTTTTGATAATCACACTTTGCTCAACGAGCGAATGCGCTTGACGCTGAATCGCCTGCAAGGCACGTAACGTTACACCCGACTCCAAACCTTCCAAAGCGGCCGGATCCATATCAGCCGCCTCATAAATCGTACGAATACCGTGCTCACGTAAAAAACGCAGCTTATCCATCTCCACATTAAATAATAAAGCAATATCATCGTGTTCTTTCGCCAAACGAAAACAGGCTTTGCCCCAGGGGGAGGTATCTTCACACGATTTGCGGTAAATAGGCTCCGGACATTCTCCCTCGATAATCCGCTCCAATCGACTCACCATATCGCGAAATTCTGCCATGTAATTTTGAGGTTCAAACGTCAAATATTCACCATCAGCATTTAAAATCCCTGGATGAGGAGGAAAATACCCTTGCAAACGCTCCAACAACACACTAGTAAATACCAAAGGAAAAATGTGCTCTTTTTTTAGTACATGAGCTCGCTTAATATCAATGGGCACATAATACCAACTTCCAAGCTTACTTTGACCTTCACGCCGCTCAAGAATAGAAGGCCGTGCGAGCCAACCCTGATCCATAAGCCAGCCAGCATAAATAACCGCGGCGCCACTACGCATAGCCGTAAATGTAGCAGCAAAACCCGCTTCCGGCCCTTCTTCGCAAATCGTCACATAAGACGGATATCGCTGAGACAAAACAGCTACTTCATGATCTAGCCCATCCGCCAAACGCCGCTCCTCGACTTCGGTTAACGCACGTCGCTCACCAGGATCACCAAAACGCTCCCAATACGGCCAATGAGGGCAATTCAAATACCGATAAAAGTCACGAGCAGTAAGCATACATGACGGCACGATAGCGTCAGGGAATAAGAAAGACAACCTGAGAAAAAGAACGCCGATCTCCTTTATGACAGTGGCTTCTGCCTCCGAATCTCCTCCAACCATTGATTAAGCCGAAGAAAGAAGGCTTTATTGGCCGTATTATCAATCTCGATAGACGGCAAAGAAAGCTCATCCGCACAGCGCTGACTCTGTTCTAAGGAAAAGAAACCAAGACAAGGAACGGCTAAAGACATATCTCTATACCATTCATTGATAGGAAAAAGTGAAGCAAGACCTCTATCCCACGTCGCATCCACGATAGACCACCGCTGACCGTTTTCCACCTCTAGATACATATGCGTACTATCATTCACCCGAGGAACTTCCAAGACATGCTCTGGCAGCGGCAAATCGCTCACCGACATCGCGTACGATTGCGGCTACTACGACCAGTCGCACCTGAGCCGCGAGTTCCAGGCCTTCGCCGGGCATGCGCCCGCCGGCTTCCTGCGCCAGACGCCGCTCGACGACGAAAGCATCCAACAGGATCGTCCGGCGACCGCGCGCTGAGGTAACAATTCACCAAGACGTCCGCGAATGC